>JAYVMZ010000224.1:0-19084 GCA_043758735.1 Betaproteobacteria bacterium | reverse complement strand
AACTTGCATCGGCGGCGTAAAACCGTAACGGGAAAATCTATTTCACTTCAGCAGGTGGCTGATCGCATCGCGTTCTTCTTCCAGTTCCTTGAGCGTGGCATCCATTTTCGAGCGGCTGAAAGCATCGATCTCGAGGCCTTTGATCATCTGGTATTTGCCGGCCGCACACGTGACGGGGAAGCCGTACATCACGCCTTCCGGAATGCCGTAAGCGCCGTCGGACGCAAATCCCATGGTGACCCATTTGCCATTCGTGCCCATGACCCAGTCGCGGACATGGTCGATCGCGGCGTTGGCTGCCGATGCGGCCGACGACAGACCGCGCGCTTCGATGATCGCGGCGCCGCGCTTGCCGACGGTCGGAATGAACACATCGCGGTACCAGGTCTCGTCGTTAACGACTTTAGGCGCCGGCTGCCCGCCGATGGTGGCGAAGCGGTAATCCGGATACATGGTAGGCGAGTGATTGCCCCAGACTACGAGCTTGTCGATGGAGTCGACCGGCTTGCCGGTTTTGGAGGCAAGTTGCGACAGCGCGCGATTGTGGTCCAGGCGCAGCATCGCCGTGAAGTTCTCGCGCGGCAGTCCGGGCGCGCTCTTCATCGCAATATAAGCGTTCGTATTGGCGGGATTGCCCACCACCAGGATCTTCGCCGTTCGCTTGGCAACTTCGTCGAACGCGCGTCCTTGTCCGGTGAAAATGGCGCCGTTGGCTTCGAGCAGATCCTTGCGCTCCATTCCCTTGGAGCGGGGGCGGGCGCCGACCAGCAGGGCGACGTCAATGTCGCGGAAGGCGACTTTCGGGTCGGATGCGGCGACCATGCCCGCGAGCAGCGGGAACGCACAGTCGTCCAGTTCCATCATTACGCCCTTGAGCGCGGCCTGCGCCTTTTCGTCCGGTATTTCCAGCAGTTGCAGGATGACCGGCTGGTCCTTGCCCAGCATTTCACCGCTGGCGATGCGGAACAGCAGGCTGTAACCGATCTGCCCGGCGGCGCCGGTGACTGCGACTCGGAGGGGTGTTTTCATCAAAAAGGGGCTCCTGCGTGTGGTGAACTGGCGATTGTCTGGAATTCGAATCCGAACTGATCGGTTCGCCCCGGGCTGATTCGCGGCTCCGGCGCGTAGTTCCGGCGGTCTGCGGTTCGCCAATCATCATAGCGAAGCGGGTTTGCCGGTGTCAAACTAGTCTTATATCTTATAAAAGACATCTGTTTTCTGGACGGCGGCGCCGACAATGTGCTAAAAATCGCGCCGCGACATGAAGACCATCGTCCACGTTACCGCGCCCGCGTTCCAGCCGCTTTACCGGCAGATCAAGACTCTGATTACCCAGAGCTTGGTTTCCGGGGAATGGCGTCCGGGCGACCTGATCCCGAGCGAGATCGAGCTTGCCAGCCGCTTCAGCGTAAGCCAGGGGACGGTGCGCAAGGCCATCGGCGAGCTTGCCGACCAGAATCTGCTGGTCCGCCAGCAGGGCAAGGGAACTTTCGTCGCTTCGCATTCCGAAGAGCGCAATCAGTTCCCTTATTTGCGCATCACGCCGGATCGTGGCGCGCTGGATGACCTAGCCGCCACACTGCTCGACTGCCGCAAGTTAAAACTCGATGCCGCATCCGGAAAGAAGCTCGGGCTCGCCGCCGGTTCCGGCGCGTTTCTGATTATCCGGGTCATGTCCATTTCCGCCAGGAAGGCGATCTTCGAGGAAATCCGCTTGCCGGCCACGCGGTTCAAAGGATTGTCGGCCGAGACCATCGAGCGGCATCACTGCATGATGTACAGCATGTATGAGACGGAGTTCGACGTGCGCATCCTGCATGTTGAAGAACAGATCAAGGCGATCGCTGCCGAACGAACGGTGGCCGTACAACTCGGCGTGCCGGAGGGGACGCCGCTGCTGGTCATAGAACGCGTGGCCTATACTTATGCCGACAAGGCCGTGGAACTGCGCCGCAGCTATTGCAGTACCAAAGAGCATCACTACCGCAACCGCATTGTCTGAATGCCGCCATCCGGAAACCCTTGATGATTGCCCCCCAACGACCGAAATACCTCGACTTGTTCAGGATCCGGCTGCCGTTGCCTGCTCTGGTCTCCCTCCTTCATCGCATCAGCGGCACGGCCTTGTTCGTGTTCGCCGGGGTACTCCTCTATCTGTTGCAGGAAAGCCTGCACTCTCCCGGAAGCCACGCCCATTTCGCTACGCTGACGGGGCATTGGCTGGTCAAGCTTTTCCTGCTCGGCATGCTGTGGTCCTTCCTGCATCACTTTTTCGCGGGACTGCGCTTTCTTCTGCTGGACGTGCATGTCGCCAGCGATCTTGGCCCGACGCGTGCAATGAGCGCGGCGGTGCTGGTTGTCAGCCTGCTCCTGACCGCAATCCTGGGGGTATGGCTATGGTGAAGCGCGTCGTCACCGGCGCCCACTACGGACTGAAAGACTGGCTGGCGCAGCGGATCACGGCGCTGGTCATGGCCGTCTATGTCATCGTCTTCGTCGGTATCCTGCTCGCCTGTCCGCCGCACATTTACGAGGATTGGCGCGCACTGTTTGCGCATCAGCCGATGCGTATCGCCACCCTGGTCTTTTTCCTCAGTTTGTTCTGGCATGCCTGGCTAGGCATGCGCGACATTCTGATGGACTACATCAAACCCACCGGCGTGCGCCTCGGCCTCGAGGTCGCAGTCGTTCTGGTCCTGGCCGGCTACGCCGTCTGGGTTGTTCAGATCCTCTGGAGTCTCTGACACATGGCCATCCCGGTCAGAAAATTCGATGCGGTAATCGTAGGCGCTGGCGGTGCCGGCATGCGTGCTTCCCTGCAACTCGCCGAGGCGGGTTTCAAGGTAGCAGTGTTGTCCAAGGTTTTCCCCACCCGGTCGCATACGGTCGCCGCACAAGGTGGCATCGGTGCGGCGCTCGGCAACATGGGCGAAGACAGCTGGATGTGGCATATGTACGACACCGTCAAGGGATCGGACTGGCTGGGCGACCAGGATGCCATCGAGTTTCTTTGCCGCGAGGCGCCGAAGGTCGTCATCGAGCTCGAACATTTCGGCATGCCGTTCGACCGCAACGCGGACGGTACGGTTTATCAGCGGCCGTTCGGCGGCCACATGCAGAATTTCGGCGCAGGGCCGGCAGTACAGCGCTCCTGTTGCGCGGCGGACCGTACCGGACACGCGATGCTGCATACGCTGTATCAGCGCAACGTCCGGGCGAACACGCATTTCTTTGTGGAATGGATGGCGCTCGACCTGGTGCGCGATGCGTCCGGACAAGTGTTGGGCGTGACCGCAATGGAAATGGAAACCGGCGAAGTCTCGATCTTGCATGCGCGCGCAGTGTTGTTCGCCACCGGTGGAGCAGGGCGGATTTATTCGGCGAGCACGAATGCGTTCATCAATACCGGCGACGGCTTGGGCATGGCAGCGCGAGCGGGCATTCCGCTCGAAGACATGGAATTCTGGCAGTTTCATCCGACCGGCGTGGCCGGTGCAGGCGTGCTGATCACGGAAGGCGTGCGCGGCGAAGGCGGCTATCTGCTGAACAAGAACGGCGAGCGGTTCATGGAACGCTATGCACCCAATGCGAAGGATCTGGCCAGCCGCGACGTGGTGTCGCGTGCGATGGCTACCGAAATCAAGGAAGGCCGCGGTTGCGGACCGGAAGGGGACTATTTACTTCTCAAGCTCGACCATCTCGGCGTCGATCTGATCGAAGACAAGCTGCCGGGCATACGTGAAATCGCCAAGAAATTCGCCAACGTGGATCCAGTCAAGGATCCGATTCCGGTCGTGCCCACCTGCCACTACCAGATGGGCGGCATTCCCACCAATTATCGCGGTGAAGTCGTTGCGCCGAAGTCCGGCGATCCGGAAGTCGCCGTGGCCGGATTTTATGCAGCAGGCGAGTGTGCCTGCGCCTCGGTGCACGGCGCCAACCGTCTCGGCACGAATTCGCTGACCGACCTGCTGGTTTTCGGTAAAGCTTCAGGCGACACGATGATCCGTTTCCTGAAGGAAAATCCCGGCCACAAGGATCTGCCGAAAGATGCCGCCGACAAGACCTCCGCGCGGCTGGCGAGGCTCGACAGCCAGCAGGGAGGTGAAAGCGTGCACGAAGTGGGAACAGAGATGCGGCGCATCATGCAGGCACACTGCGGCGTATTCCGTTTCCCCGACATGCTCATCGAGGGCGTGAAGAAAATCAAGGAAACGGCGGAGCGCGTAAAACGCACGCAGATCGGCGACAAGAGCAAGGTTTTCAACACGGCCCGCGTCGAAGCGCTGGAACTCGAAAATCTGATCGAGGTTGCCGTGGCCACGCTGGAGTCGGCGGAGGCGCGCAATGAAAGTCGCGGCGCGCATGACCGTGCCGACTACCCTCAGCGCGACGACGTCAATTGGCTCAAGCACTCGCTCTGGTACAAGGAAGGCAGCAGGCTCGACTACAAGCCGGTGCACATGAAGCCGCTGACGGTGCAGAGCATCGAACCGAAGGTCAGGACGTATTGAACGAAACAGGCATTTGCGGCCGGAATTAATGAAACAGCGCGCTTTCGCCGCTGTAGCTTTTTGCCCCGGCCCTGATTTCACGGAGACCGCATGAAATTCAGGATTTACCGCTACGATCCGGACAAGGACGCACAGCCCAGGATGAAGGACTACGACGTCGAAATGCAACCGTCGGACCGCATGCTGCTCGATGCATTGATCCGCATCAAGGCGGTCGACGATTCGTTGTCCTTGCGACGTTCCTGCCGCGAAGGGGTGTGCGGCTCGGACGCCATGAACATCAACGGCAAGAACGGGCTGGCCTGCATCACGCGACTGAGCGACCTGAAGGAGCCGGTGGAATTGCGACCGTTGCCTGGGCTGCCGGTGATTCGTGATCTGATCGTGGACATGACGCAGTTCTTCAAGCAATACCATTCGGTGAAGCCTTATCTGGTCAACAACCAGCCTTCGCCGGAAAAGGAGAGGCTGCAATCGCCGGCCGAGCGCGAGGAACTCGACGGGCTGTATGAGTGCATCCTGTGCGCGTGCTGTTCGACCGCCTGCCCGTCGTTCTGGTGGAATCCGGACAAGTTCGTCGGCCCGGCTGGACTGCTGCAGGCCTATCGCTTTCTGGTGGACAGCCGGGACGAAGCTACCAGCGAACGCCTCGACAACCTCGAAGATCCTTACCGGCTGTTCCGCTGCCGTTCGATCATGAATTGCGTCGACGTCTGCCCGAAAGGACTCAATCCGACGCGTGCGATCGGCAAGATCAAGGACCTGATGGTCAGGCGAGTCGTGTAAGTGGGCAATGTCCGAAGCTGACCGGATCCGCTGGCAATGCCGGCGCGGGTTACTCGAACTGGACCTGGTCCTGGCAAAATTTCTGGACCGTCATTTAGAAAATTTGTCGCCCGCCGGACTTGCGACCTTCAAACGATTGCTCGAGTATCCAGACAACGATTTATGGGATTTCCTGAACGGAAAAAGGCCGCCGCCGGATGCAGAAACGGCTCAGATCATCAAATTATTTGACTAATTGTTATTGCAGCGCATCCTGAACTTTAAAGGTTGCAAGAAGCTGTTAAACTTAAAGCTTTAATGGGCTGAAAGCGAGCGGGATCATGGAGAAACAGCGCACCGCAACAATTTCGTTCGACGATGGTGTCCAGCCCATCGAATTGCCCGTTCTCAGCGGTTCGATTGGGCCGGATGTGGTCGATATTCGCACCTTGCTCGGTAAGGCCGGAAAATTCACCTATGACCCCGGATTCCTGTCCACTGCAAGCTGTCGTTCCGCGATCACTTATATCGATGGCGACGCCGGCGTGTTGCTCTACCGAGGCTATCCGATCGAGCAACTCGCCCAGCATTGCGATTTTCTCGAAGTCTGCTATCTCCTGTTGACCGGCGAGTTGCCGAACAGGGAGCAGAAGAATCAGTTCGTCACGACCGTTACGCGCCATACGATGGTCCATGACCAGCTCAACAATTTTTTCCGCGGTTTCCGGCGCGATGCGCATCCGATGGCAGTCATGGTCGGCACTGTCGGTGCGTTGTCCGCGTTCTATCACGACTCCCTGGACCTGAATAATCCGGCGCACCGTGATATTTCCGCGTTCCGCCTGATTGCGAAGATGCCGACGATCACGGCGATGGCCTATAAATACACGATGGGCCAGCCTTTCGTGTATCCGCTGAACTCGCTGTCGTACTCCGCCAATTTCATGCGCATGATGTTCGCGGTGCCCGCTGAAGATTACGTGGTGAACGAGGTGCTGGTACGAGCGCTGGACCGCATTTTTATCCTGCATGCGGATCACGAGCAGAATGCCTCGACGTCCACCGTGCGGCTGGCCGGTTCGTCGGGCGCCAATCCGTTTGCCTGCATCGCGGCGGGAATTGCCTGCCTGTGGGGGCCCGCGCACGGCGGCGCCAACGAGGCTGCATTGAACATGCTCGAGCAGATCGGCGATGTGTCCAAGATCGGTGATTTCATTACCAAGGTGAAGGACAAGAATTCCGGCGTGAAGCTCATGGGTTTCGGCCACCGCGTTTACAAGAACTACGATCCGCGCGCCAAGCTCATGCGCGAAACCTGCTACGAAGTCCTCAACGAACTGGGCCTGCAAAACGACCGCCTGTTCAAGCTGGCCATGGCGCTGGAAAAAATCGCGCTGGAAGACGATTACTTCGTCAGCCGCAAGCTTTATCCGAACGTGGATTTCTATTCCGGTATCGTGCAGCGCGCGCTGGGCATCCCTGTTTCGATGTTCACCTGCATATTCGCGCTCGCGCGCACGGTGGGCTGGATCGCGCAATGGAACGAGATGATCGCCGACCCGGAACAGAAGATCGGCCGACCCAGGCAGCTTTACACCGGGGCCACCAAGCGCGATGTAGTGCCCATCGATCAACGCTGAGTTTGATCAAGGCTAGGATTGCCGCACGCAGAGATTGGTCAATGCCAGGCCCAACCAGTGCCGGGAGCGGACAAAAACACTGGATTGTTTTTCGCAATCCCGCCGCCATCTTTGAGAAGAGGAGATAGATCGTCATGATGAAGGAATCCCTCGGCAGCTCTTATCTATTTGGCGGCAACGCGCCCTTCATCGAGGATTTGTACGAGACCTACCTCGACAATCCCGAGAAAGTAACGCCGGAATGGCGGCGGTACTTTGACCAGATGCAGCAGCAATCGGGCGGCGTCCGCGATGTGGCACATGCGCCGGTTGTCGAATCCTTCATCCGCCTGGCCAAGAAGCATGGTAGCGGCAACGGGCAGGCTCATGCCCCGACCAGCGCGGTTGCCACGGTCGAGAAGAAGCAGGTCTCGGTATTGCAACTGATCAATGCCTATCGCTTCCTTGGCGTGCGCCATGCCAGCGTCGATCCGCTCAAGCGCTTCGAGAAGCCGATCGTCCCCGATCTCGATCCCGCGTATTACGGGCTGGCCGAGTCCGACATGAACCTGGTCTTCAACAGCGGTTCGCTGGTCGGACCAGAGCAGATGCCGCTGCGCGAGATCCTGCGCGCCGTGAAGGAAACCTACTGCGGCTCGATCGGCATCGAGTACATGTACATCACGGATACCCAGGTCAAGCGCTGGATCCAGCAACGTTTCGAGGGCATCCGTTCCCAGCCGAGTTTCGACGCGGATTTCAAGCGCCACATCCTCGAACGCCTGACCGCGGCCGAAACCCTCGAAAAATACCTGCACACGCGTTACGTCGGACAGAAGCGTTTTTCCCTGGAGGGCAGCGAAAGTGTCATCCCGCTGCTCGATCTCGCGTTGCAGCGCGCCGGAACCAAGGGCATCCAGGAGACGGTCATCGGCATGGCGCATCGCGGGCGGCTGAACGTACTGGTAAACACGCTCGGCAAGATGCCGAAGGACTTGTTCTCGGAGTTCGAGGGCAAGCAGGTCGAGCAGTTGCCGATGGGCGACGTCAAATACCACCAGGGGTTTTCGTCGGACATCATGACGCCGGGCGGACCGATGCACCTGACCCTGGCGTTCAATCCTTCGCACCTTGAAATCGTCAACCCCGTCGTCGAGGGTTCGGTCAGGGCGCGCCAGCACCGGCGCAGGGATAGGGATGGCACGCAGGTGCTGCCGATCGTCCTGCACGGGGATGCCGCGTTCGCCGGCCAGGGTGTTGTCATGGAAACGCTGAACCTGTCGCAGACCCGCGGCTACGGCACGGGTGGCACGCTTCACATCATCGTCAACAACCAGATCGGATTCACCACATCCGATACGCGCGATACGCGATCGACCCTTTATTGCACGGACGTCGCCAAGATGGTCGAGGCGCCGATTTTCCACGTGAATGGAGACGATCCGGAAGCGGTGGCGCTGGTGACTGAAATCGCGCTCGATTTCCGCATGGAATTCCACAAGGACGTGGTCATCGACGTGGTGTGTTTCCGCAAGCTCGGCCACAACGAGCAGGACGAGCCCATGGTGACGCAGCCGCTGATGTACAAGCTGATCGCCCAGCATCCGGGTACGCGCAAGCTTTACGCTGAAAAACTCGCGGCGCAGGGCGTGATCAAGCCGGCGGACCCCGACGAAATGATCAAGACTTACCGCGACGCACTGGATGCGGGTTTTCATACCAACAAGACCATTCTTTCCAACTACAAGCCGCCGTTCCAGGTGAACTGGGCGCCCTTCAAGAACATCCCATGGACCTTCAAGGCGGTGACTGGCCTGCCGATGGACGCCTTGAAGCTGCTCGCAACGAAACTCTCGACCGTGCCCCAGCATTTCAAACTGCATCCCCGCGTGGAGAAAATAGTCTCGGATCGCCGCGCCATGGCCGCGGGAACCGTGCCGCTCGACTGGGGCATGGCCGAGAATCTTGCCTACGCCGCATTGCTCAAGGATGGTTTCGCGGTACGGTTGTCAGGTCAGGACAGCGGCCGTGGCACCTTCTTCCACCGTCACGCAGTCTGGCATGACCAGAATCGCGAACGCTGGGATGCCGGTACCTATATCCCGTTGCAGCACATCAGTGAGAACCAGCCGGATTTCGTCGTGATCGATTCCGTACTCTCCGAGGAAGCGGTGCTGGGGTTCGAATACGGCTATGCAACCGCGGAGCCGAACGAGCTGGTGATCTGGGAAGCGCAGTTCGGCGATTTTGCCAATGGCGCGCAGGTCGTGATCGACCAGTTCATTGCGGCCGGCGAAGTCAAATGGGGAAGAATCTGCGGCCTGGCACTGATGCTGCCGCATGGCTATGAGGGCCAGGGCCCGGAACACTCTTCGGCACGGGTCGAACGCTATCTGCAGTTGTGCGCAGACTACAACATGCAGATCTGCATTCCGTCGACGCCCGCGCAAATGTTCCACCTGTTGCGCCGGCAGATGATCAGGCCATTCCGCAAACCGCTGATCATCTTCAGCCCGAAAAGCTTGCTGCGCCACAAGGAATCGATCTCGTCGCTGGACGACCTGGCCAATGGCGAATTCCAGGTGGTCATTCCAGACGCGGAGCTGCAGAACACGCAGAAAGTGAAGCGCGTGGTGTTTTGCAGTGGCAAGATCTACTTCGACCTGATGGCGGCGCGGCGCGAGAAAGGCATTGACGATATCGCCATCGTGCGCCTCGAGCAGCTCTATCCCTTCCCGCACGACGAGTTCAAGATCGAGATCGATCGCTACAAGGACGCAAAGGAAATCGTGTGGTGCCAGGAAGAGCCCGGCAATCAGGGAGCATGGCATCGCATCCAGCATTACCTGCAGCGCCAGATGCTGCCCCATCAAAAACTATCGTATGCACTGCGGCCGTCGTCTTCGACGCCGGCAGGCGGCTATCTGGCATTGCATAATCAGCGGCAGAAAGCGGTGGTCAATGCCGCCCTGTCTCACGGCGTCTAGAGAATGAATTCGAGCGCATTCGCTCAACCAACAAGGAACAAGCCATGCTAGTCGAGGTAAAGGTCCCGGCCCTGTCTGAATCAGTTGCCGAGGCCACGTTGCTGTCGTGGCACAAGAAGCAGGGCGACTTCGTCAAACGAGACGAAAACCTGATCGATGTCGAAACCGACAAGGTCGTGCTCGAGTTGCCGGCACCGGCTTCGGGTGTGTTGACTAAAGTCATCAAAGGCGACGGCGGAACGGTGGCGAGCAACGAGGTCATTGCGACCATCGATACCGATGCAAAGGCACCCGCCGGCGCCGAGGCTACCGCATCTGCGGCCGCTGCTGCGAGTCCGGCCAAAGTTGCAGCCGCTCCTGCCGCGAAAGCCGAGTCTCCGGCGGTCATGCCCGCAGCAAAAAAAATCGCCGCTGACAATAATCTCGACACCGCGCAGATCAGCGGCACCGGTCGCGGCGGCCGCGTCACCAAGGAAGATGTGACGAATCAGCTGCAGGCACCGACGCATGCTCCGGAGACGAAGCCCGCGGCGCCGCTGCCATCCCCGGTGAATATCGACCGCATACTGGGCGATCGGCCCGAGCAGCGCGTGGCCATGTCGCGATTGCGTCAGCGCGTTGCCCAGAGGCTGGTGGAATCGCAAGCCACGGCTGCCATCCTGACCACGTTCAACGAGGTCAACATGCAGCCGGTCATGGAGATGCGCAATCGCTACAAGGACAAATTCGAGAAGGAGCACGGCGTCAAGCTCGGTTTCATGTCGTTCTTCGTGAAGGCCGCCGTCCATGCGCTGAAAAAATATCCGGTTGTGAATGCCTCGGTGGATGGCACCGACATCGTCTATCACGGCTATTTCGATGTGGGTATTGCGGTAGGCAGCCCGCGCGGACTGGTGGTGCCGATTGTGCGCAACTGCGATCAGCTTTCTTTTGCGGATGTCGAGAAGCAGATCACCGATTTCGGCAAGCGCGCACAGGACGGGAAGCTCACCATCGAGGAACTCACCGGTGGCACCTTTTCGATATCCAACGGCGGCGTGTTCGGTTCCATGCTCTCCACACCGATCATCAACCCGCCGCAAAGCGCCATACTGGGCGTGCATGCGACCAAAGACCGGCCGGTGGCGGAGAACGGACAAGTCGTCATCCGCCCGATGAATTATTTGGCGCTGTCCTACGATCATCGCATCGTCGACGGTCGCGAAGCGGTGCTGTTCCTGGTGGCGGTCAAGGATGCGCTCGAAGATCCCGCGCGCTTGTTATTGGAACTCTGACAGACAACTTTGCGCCTTTGCGGTTCACGAACTTGATGAGCAATCATGGCAAAGACCTTTGATGTCGCAGTAATCGGTGCCGGGCCCGGTGGCTACACGGCGGCCATTCGCGCGGCACAGCTCGGACTGAATACGGTTTGCATCGACGACTGGAAGAACGCCAAGGGCAAGGGCAGCCTGGGCGGGACTTGTCTGAACGTCGGCTGCATTCCTTCCAAGGCGCTGCTGGAATCTTCGGAAAATTACGAACGCGCGCTGCATAAATTCGGCGATCACGGCATCACCGTGAAGGAAGTCGCAGTCGACGTGGCAAAGATGATGGCGCGCAAGGACAAGATCGTGGACACCTTCACCGGCGGTATCGGGCTGCTGTTCCGCAAGAACAAGGTCACGTCGATGCACGGCCGCGCGCGGTTCACCGGAAAGTCGGGCGGCTATCAGATCGAAGTCCGCGATGGGGAAAACGCCGAGACCATCGAGTCGAAACACGTGATCATCGCCTCCGGGTCCAGCCCGCGGCAGTTGCCATTGGCCACCGTGGACAACGATCGCATCGTCGATAACGTGGGTGCGTTGTCCCTGCCCGACATTCCAAAACGCCTGGGCGTGATCGGCGCCGGCGTCATCGGCCTCGAAATGGGCAGCGTGTGGAAACGGTTGGGCTCCGAAGTGACGGTGCTCGAAGCGTTGCCTGCTTTCCTGCAGGCGGCAGACGACCAGGTGGCCAAGGAAGCGTTCCGGGTTTTCACTAAGGTGGTGGGCCTGGACATCCGGCTTGGCGTAAAAATCAGCAGCGTCAAGAATTCGAAGAAATCGGTGACGGTGGAATTCACCGACGCCGTCGGCGAGCAGAAGATGGAGTTCGACAGGCTGATCGTGGCCGTCGGACGCGTGCCGAATTCGGTGAACCTGGGCGCGGAGGCGGTCGGCCTGAAGATCGACTCACGCGGCTTCGTGGAAGTGGACGAACATTGCCGCAGCAGCCTGCCGGACGTTTATGCAATCGGCGACGTGGTGCGCGGTCCGATGCTGGCGCACAAATCGTCGGAAGAGGGCGTCGCCGTTGCGGAAATCATTGCGGGACAGACCGGGCACGTCAACCTGGATACCGTTCCCTGGGTCATTTACACATCGCCGGAAATCGCCTGGGTCGGCAAGACCGAGCAGGAACTGAAGGCGAAGGGCGTCGAGTATCGCGTCGGCCAGTTCCCGTTTATCGTCAACGGCCGCGCACGGGCGATCGGCGAGACTGCCGGTTTTGTAAAAATGCTCGCCGATGCCAGGACCGACCGCATCCTCGGCGTGCACATGATCGGGCCCTATGCATCGGAACTGATTTCCGAAGCCGTGGTGGCAATGGAATTCGGCGCGTCATCCGAGGATATAGCGCGCATCGTTCACGCGCATCCGACCCTGGCGGAAGCCATGCACGAAGCGGCGCTCGCCGTGGACAAGCGCACGATCAATCTCTGATGGGCCAGCCGGCACAGGCGAACGAGCCCCAGTCCTTCGCCGATTCCGCCAGACAGGCAGCCCACTCGCACGGTTTTTCCCTCGATTCCTCGCAACTCGCGGCACTCGCGCATTTCGACCGGCTGCGCGACGAATTGACGGAGGCCGAACAGACGGAGCAGTCCGTGCTGCGGATGTTTCTGCGCCGGCGGCCGGTGCGCGGCCTCTATATCTGGGGCGGGGTGGGCCGCGGGAAAAGCTTCCTGATGGATACGTTCTTTGATTCGGTCCCGGTCGAGCGCAAGAGCCGCGTGCATTTTCATCGCTTCATGCAGGACATCCATCACCGCCTGCGCGATCTGCAGGGCCGGGAAAATCCCCTGCTGCGCATCGCCCGGGATATCTCGCAGCAGCTGCGCCTTCTATGTCTGGACGAATTCCATGTCACTGATATCGGCGATGCGATGCTGATGCGCAATCTGCTGCAGGGGTTGTTCGACCAGGGGCTGGTACTGGTGACGACGTCCAACCAGAAACCCGGCGACCTGTATCGCGATGGCTTGCAGCGTGCCCAGTTCGAGCCGGCGATAGAGTTGCTCAATGAGCATCTGGAGGTCGTGCAGGTCGATGGCGGCGAGGACTATCGCCTGCGCGTGCTGGAGAAGGGCGGAGTATTCCATTTTCCCGCCGACGCTAAAGCCGACACTGCTATGACGCAAACCTTCGAGGCAATCGCGGGCGGACCGGGTGAGCGCGATGTAGAGCTGGAAATCGAAGGTCGCACGGTCCGCGCTTTGCGCACCGGCCCGGGAGTCGCATGGTTGCGGTTCGAGGAATTGTGCGGCGGTCCGCGCGGTCAGGCCGACTATATCGAACTCGCCCGCCGCTTCCACACGGTACTCATTTCCGGCGTGCGGCGCCTCGCCGCGACAGAGGCGGATCGCCGGCGGCGCTTTATCTGGCTGGTGGATGAATTCTACGATCGGCGCGTCAAGCTGATCCTGTCCGCTGAGGTGCCTCTGGCGGATTTGCTGGAGGCCGTTGCGGGCGACGGCGAAGCCGACCGGGCGGGCAGCCGCCTGGTCGAAATGCAGACCCGCCAGTATCTGAGCGAAGCCCACCTCGCTTAATATCCAACAACTGACTGAACGCAGGGGAGGCAAGAAATGGCGGCGCTGAAGGCTTACCGGATTTTCAACGAAGAAGGCAAGATTTCAAGCCGCTATGTCGACATGCGGCTCGACGAACTCGATCCGGGTGACGTCGTGATCAAGGTCGCGTACTCGGGCGTCAATTTCAAGGATGCCCTTGCCGCCACCGGCAAGGGTAAAGTCATTCGCCGTTTTCCCTGCATAGGCGGGATCGACCTCTCGGGAACCGTTACGGATTCGACGGATCCAAGGTTCAAGAAAGGCGATGCGGTCATTGCCACCAGCTACGATATCGGGGTCGCGCACGACGGTGGCTATGCGCAATACGCGCGTATCCCCGCCGACTGGATCGTACCGTTGCCCAAAGGCCTGGACTTGTTCGAAGCCATGGCGCTGGGTACAGCCGGCTTTACCGCGGCGCTGGCGGTCGAGCGCATGGAACATGACGGCCTGAAGCCCGCAAACGGCCCGGTGATCGTGACCGGTGCGACCGGTGGCGTGGGCAGCATAGCCATCGATATCCTGGCGGCCGCGGGCTATCATGTCGTGGCCCTGACCGGCAAGGAGAGCGAATCCGACTACCTCAAGAGTCTCGGCGCGAAGGAGGTCATGCTTCGTAGCGGACTCGACCTTGCGAAGATCAAGCCGCTCGACAAAGCGACATGGGCCGGTGCCGTCGACAATCTTGGTGGCGACGTTCTGGCCTGGCTAGCCAGTACCATGCAGATAGGCGCAACGCTTGCGAGCATTGGCCTCGCAGCCAGTCACAGCCTCAACACGACCGTGATGCCGTTCATCCTGCGCGGCGTAAGCCTCCTCGGCGTGGATTCCGTCAACGCACCGATGCCGTTGCGCGAGAAGGTGTGGAAGCGTCTGGGCAGCGATCTGAAGCCGCGGCAGCTCACGAGCATCGTGACCACGGTCGATTTTGCCGACCTGCCTGGCGTGTTCGATAAAGTCATGAATGCAAAAATGCGCGGCCGCGCGGCCGTCAAGATCGCCTGAACAAGGGCGGCATCGGGGAGGAGAGCCATGACACAGCGCTATGCGGAATTTCATCGCCGCTCGATAGAAGACCGCGAAGGATTCTGGCGCGAGCAGGCGATGCTGATCGACTGGGAACAGCCGTTCGATCGCGTGCTCGATTACAGCCGGCCGCCGTTCGCCCGGTGGTTTGTCGGCGGGCTGACCAACCTTTGCCATAACGCCGTCGACCGGCACCTGGCCTTGCGCGGCGACCAGAAGGCCCTCATCTGGATTTCGACCGAAGTCGACAAGACCGAATCGTTCACCTACCGGCAGTTGCATGATCAGGTAAACGTCGTCGCCGCCATGATGCGCTCCCTGGGAGTGAAGCGCGGCGATCGGGTGATCATCTACATGCCGAACATGCCGGAAGCGGTGTTCGCGATCCTGGCCTGCGCGCGACTGGGTGCAATTCATTCCGTGGTGTTCGGAGGATTTGCCGCAGCCAGCCTTGCGGCACGCATCGACGATGCGCGCCCTACGCTGCTGGTCACTGCGGATGGCGGCAGCCGCATGGGCAAGGTCATTGCGTACAAGCCGCTGGTGGACGAATCCATCCGGCTGTCGAAGTATCCGCCGACGAAGGTCTTGATCTATCGCCGCGGCTTCGATCTGCAGATGTCGAACGTTGCGCAAAGGGATGTCGATTGGGCCGATCTCGCCCGCAAGTACGAGCGCGCGGAGGTTCCCTGCGCGTGGCTGGAATCTTCCGAGCCCTCCTATATTCTTTACACCTCCGGCACCACCGGCAAGCCGAAAGGCGTCCAGCGCGATACCGGCGGACATGCCGTCGCGATGGCGGCATCGATGAAATACATCTACTGCGGGGCCGCGGGCGAAACCATATTTACCACGTCCGACATAGGCTGGGCGGTAGGGCACTCGTACATCATTTACGCGCCACTGATTGCGGGCCTGACGTCGATTCTTTACGAGGGCGTGCCAATCCGGCCAGATGCAGGGGTCTGGTGGAAGATCGTGCAGGAATACAAGGTCAACGTCATGTTTTCCGCGCCGACGGCAATCCGCGTGCTGAAGAAGCACGATCCGGCGTTCCTGCAAAAATACGACCTGTCATCGCTGCGGCATTTATTCCTCGCCGGCGAGCCGCTGGATGAATCCACCCACGCGTGGATTTCCGAAGGACTCGGCAAACCGGTGATCGACCATTACTGGCAGACGGAAACCGGCTGGCCCGTGCTGACGGCACTGCCAGGGGTTGAGAAGACGCAGATCAAGTACGGCAGTCCTTCGTTCCCGGCTTACGGCTATGACCTGAAGCTGCTGCGCGAGGCGGATGCAAGCGAGGCGGGCGCCGACGAAAAGGCCGTGGTGGTGATCGAGCCGCCGCTTCCACCGGGTTGCATGACAACAATCTGGGGTGACGACGAACGCTTTGTTAAGACCTATTTCTCGACGTTCACGAAGAAGCTGGTCTACTCGACCTTCGACTGGGGCATCCGCGACCAGGATGGCTACTACTTCATCCTCGGTCGTACGGACGATGTGATCAACGTCGCTGGCCACCGGTTAGGTACGCGCGAGATCGAAGAAGCGGTGCAGTCCCACGCCAATATCGCCGAAGTCGCCGTGGTAGGTGTGGCCGATACCCTCAAAGGGCAGATCCCGGTCGCCTTTGCCGTGGTGAAGGATAGCGCGAGGATTGCCACGGCGGAACAGAAAGCCGCACACGAGAAGGAGGTGATGGCGGCGGTCGATGCGCAACTGGGTGCGATCGGGCGTCCGGTACGGGTGCATTTCGTGAGCCTGTTGCCGAAAACCCGCTCCGGCAAGTTGCTCCGCCGCAGTATCCAGGCGCTTGCGGAAGGTCGCGACCCGGGCGATCTGACGACGCTGGAAGATCCCGGCGCGCTGGAGCAGATACGCGCCGCACTTAAGGGGCTGTGATTGGTGACTGGTAAATGGTGATTGGCAACCCGCAATGCCGCGACAATCTCGAAGCAGGAATAACAACGGGGTGGCAGATCCACCCCGTTGGTTTTAGTACCAATCACCAGTTACCAATTACCAATCACTGAGTGCGCGGATCATCGTCCGGGTTGATGTACTCGATCGGTTTCTCGAGCGGCCCTGTGCCCGTTTCCTGGATGAACACTTCGGTGCGGGCCCACGCGTAGTGCGGTACCCCCGCCTTGGTAATGTAGTACGCGCCAGCCTGGAATTCCTTCATGACCATCGGGTTATAGCGTTCGCCCACCCCGGCCCAGTAGATGCCCTTGAGCACGGTGACCGTGCGTTCGTCCGGGTGTTTATGCGGCGGCAGCTTGTATCCGGAAGGCATCTTGGCGCGAAAGATATAGGGGCCCGGTTGCGACGGATTGCCATAGAGCAGCACCATTTGCATGCCGTACGGCACCGACTTGTTGGGCACCCATTTGATGTTTTCCGGATCGGCGGTGACGAAGTTGCCGTTCATCAGCACCGTCATGCCGTCATTTTCCCCCTCGCCGTGGGCGACGGGCAGCGCCAGCAATCCCAGCGACAAGCCTGTGACCAGCGCCAGCTTCTTGATCGAGACTTCCATCCAGCTTCTCCTCATCATCGTTCTTACGTCTATTTTTTAGTGGTTTTCCCCGCGCGAAATGGTATCACCTTATTGGCGCAGGGTTGGGGGAGGGAAGGTGCGCGGTATATCGCCTGATCGCCGGCCGCGAATCAGCCCGAGGTGCCTTCCGGGGGGGCGTGTCTCCCGCGCTTAAGGTTCAGCCGTAGCAGCGCAATTCGCGGGCAAACTGTTGTAACGGAGCAAAGGCGCTGGTCTCCGCCCGCTGGCACCAGTCGCGCAAATGCTGCAGGAGATCTTCGCGCGTCGCTGCGCGGGACTCCCACAACGCGCTCAGGTCGGTTTCCATGGCGTCGAGCGTATCGACTCTTTCGACAACCCCGCCATCGTATCGCGGCGGAGTATTAATTTGTCCGCAGTCTTTGGCGTAGGCCGACTTCACCGTGAGGTCGTATTTCATGAGGACTTCGTAGCGGTGCGTGATAATGGCCTGCAAGGTATCGAGATCGCATAGGGATTTGCCCAATACAAAGCGCGGCCTGGGGGCTATCCTCCTGACCTTCGCCAAGCCGCATAGCGCGAGCGCGCGGATGTACATCCAGCCGATATCGAATTCGTACCACTTCGTCGACAGCTTCGCCGAAGTCACGAACGCATGATGGTTGTTATGCAGTTCCTCGCCGCCGATCAGAATTCCCCACGGGACGATATTCCTGCTTGCGTCGTTGCAAGCATAGGAACGATAGCCGTAGTAGTGGCCGATGCCATTGATTACGCCTGCTGCCAGAAATGGGATCCACCCCATCTGTATCCCATACACCAGCATGCCGGGGAGCAGGCCGAAAAGCGCAACGTTAATAATCGGCAACAGGAGGATCCCGACGCCCGGGAACGCCGAATAGACGTGCCGCTCAACCCAATCCGAAGGCGCGCCGCCGCCGTAACGGCTTAGCGTTTCGGGGTTTTTTGCTTCCTTCGTATACAGCCGCATTCCGCCCCAAAGGACGCGCCGGATGCCCAGTATCTGGGGGCTGTGAGGGTCCTCGATGGTGTCGGATTTTGCGTGATGCTTGCGGTGGACGGCGATCCATTCACGGGTGATCATTCCGGTCGTAAGCCAGAGCCAGAAACGGAAAAAATGGCTGGCAATGGGGTGCAGGACGAGGGCACGGTGACACTGCGACCGGTGCAGGTAGATCGTGACGGCGGCGACAGTCACGTGCGTCACAATGAGCGCCATGACGATCGTGCCCCATAAAGACAGGCTGAAAATGCCGGAAAAGAGCAAGGCGGTCCAATGCGAGTGCGCAAGGCGCAGAAACCGGAGCGTACTCTTCTGTTGCGGCCCGCGTATGTGCGATACCAAACTATAGGGGGTGGAGAGGGGTCGCTTCCCTACTCCCAAGGGAAAATAAAAAAGCGACCATGGCAGGAACGATAGACGGGGGGCGCTGGCCTCGCCTTGGGGCGATCCCGTCATCCCTCGCTAAGGCGAGGGATCGCGGCCGGGAATGAATTGTAGTTCCGGCATAACCTGAAGGTTAGCCTCCACCGAAACACGCTGGAAAGGGCGTGTTTTCCCACGAAGCAGTGCTTCCCGGTCGAACCAGAGGGTTCTCCAAGTCCCATTTGCGCCAATAAAAAAAGCGACCATGGGGGGTCGCTTTCGTTATTGGCGGAGAGGGGGGGATTCGAACCCCCGTTAGGCTATTAACCTAAACACGCTTTCCAGGCGTGCGACTTAAACCACTCATCCACCTCTCCGCTTGAGG
>JAYVMZ010000223.1:0-10697 GCA_043758735.1 Betaproteobacteria bacterium | reverse complement strand
CGGCGTGTAGCCAGCCGCCTTCAGGCGGCTCACGGGGTGCCAGCGCCTTTGAGGCGCTCACCCAATAAACCCCCGGCTTTGCCGGGGGTCATTTAATTTTTGTTTTTCTCTGTGCCCTCTGTGGCAAAACTGGTTTTCCTGGAATGCATATTCATATATTAGGCATCTGCGGCACATTCATGGGCGGCATCGCTGTGATCGCCAGGCAGGCCGGCCACAAAGTCACTGGTTGCGATGCCAACGTTTATCCGCCGATGAGCACGCAGCTCCAGGCGCAGGGAATCGAACTCATCGAGGGTTTCGATCCGCGGCAGATCGACCTGAAGCCGGACTTGTTCGTGATCGGCAATGTCGTCGCGCGCGGCAATCCGCTGATGGAAGAGATCCTGAATCGCGGCCTCGCGTTCACTTCTGGGCCGCAGTGGCTTTACGAGAATGTGCTGCGCGGCAAATGGGTGCTCGCAGTGGCCGGTACGCACGGCAAGACCACGACCACGTCGATGCTGGCGTGGATACTGGAACACGCGGGACTGGATCCCGGCTTCCTGATCGGCGGTGTGCCGCTCAATTTCGGCATTTCCGCGCGCGCGACCGATTCGTCGTTCTTCGTGATCGAAGCGGATGAATACGACACGGCGTTTTTCGACAAACGCTCGAAGTTCGTCCACTACCTGCCGCGCACGGCCATTCTCAATAACCTGGAATTCGATCACGCGGACATCTTTCCGGACCTCGCCGCGATCGAAACCCAGTTCCATCATTTCATCCGCACGGTACCGGGCAATGGCCTGATCATCGCCAATGCCCGCGAGCAAAGCATGCGGCGCGTCCTGGCAAAGGGTAGCTGGAGCAAAGTCGAATGGCTGGGCGTGGAGGAAGGCTGGACCGCCAAGCCGCGCGACGAGCATGCTTTCGACGTGTTCTTCGAAGGCGGTCCGCGCGGCACCGTGAACTGGGAATTGCTCGGCGAGCACAATGTCAGCAACGCGCTGGCCGCGCTCGCAGCGGCGCGCCATGCCGGCGTACCGGTAGCGAAGGGGATCGATGCGCTGGCGGAATTCAGGAACGTGAAACGCCGCATGGAAGTGCGCGGTACCGTCAACGGTGTCACGATCTACGACGATTTCGCGCACCACCCGACCGCCATCGAAACGACGATCGCCGGCCTGCGCAGCAAGGTCAAGTCCGCGCGCATCCTCGCGGTATTGGAGCCGCGCTCCAACACCATGAAAATGGGTGTCATGAAAGATGCGCTGGCCGGAAGCCTGGCCGGCGCCGACCTGGTGTTTTGCTACACCAACGGCCTGGGCTGGGATGCGAAACCGATACTGGCGCCGCTCGGCGCCAAATCAAAGGCCTTCGAAGATCTCGGCGAACTGCTCAAAGCCATCATCGCCGAATGCCGGCCCGCCGATCACGTGCTGGTCATGAGCAACGGCGGCTTCGGCGGCATCCACGCCAAACTGTTGGAAGCGCTCGGGCGATCTATCTAAGGAAATTTTCACCACAGAGGCACAGATACCCGACGTGCGTAGCACGTCGGGTATCTGTGCCTCTGTGATCAACTAATTCGAGCCCAGAGGTTTTTGGGCACGAGGCAGTGTACTGACTTCTTCGACTCGGAAATATCGCCGAGGCGGGAATCCATGGTCAGACTGGTCAGGGAGTAGGCGTCGATCTTGGACAGGCCTTTGCGTTCGGCGATTTGTTCGATCATGGCGAAGGCCGCTTCATTCATTGCCGTCTGCAGGTCGGGTGAGGAGGCACTGGTCACGAAATAGCGCGACGTTTCCTTCAGGGGGCGAATGCCACGGTCCGATTTGATGCCGCGCTTCGGGATCGCGCAAAACACGCCCTTGACCTGGTTCACGACCTCGGCGATGCGGCAATCGAATCGCGTTGCCATCCATTCGTCGACTTTTTCCGAAGCCATGTCCTGAGTCTCGGCGAGAAACACCCGCGTTTCGGCCTTGAGGATTTCCAGCGCCTTGTTCAGGTCGCGATCGTAGCCCACTGTAATCCAGTGCGTTGGAGTTTCGATGCGCGGCCAGGCGAGCGTCTTGCGCTTGATGACTTCGATATGCAGGCGAAGCTCGTTAAATGCAGTCTCGATCGCCGTCAGGTTGATTTCGCCGTTGCCTTGCGCCGCGTGCGAATCGCCACTCCACAGCAGCGCACCTTCGACAAACACCGGCAGATAGACCGTCGTTCCCTCGATCATCTCTCGCACATCCATGTTGCCGCCGAAGGGTCCGGGTGGAACGGTGCTGTAGCGGCCGGGCTCCGCCCTTGCCACACCGAGAACGCCGGGAAACGGCCGCAGGGGCACCGTGATGCCGGACGCGAACTGCGTGGTCGCGCGCTTCAGGTCGAAGTAAAAATAACGCACCTGGCCGGTGGGAAATCGATCGGGAAACTGGCCGAGGCCGAGCTCGCCCGGAAAGTTCCAGTTCGCGCCATAGCTCCGCGGCACGATACGTTCGATGTGGACTTTCAGCGTATCGCCGGGCTCGGCTTCCTCGACGTAAATCGGTCCGGTGATGGTATGCGGACCGCGGCCGGGATGGGCCAACCGCAATTTCGTCAGCGCCTCGATCGTGACCCCGGGGAGGACCTGATTGCCCGCCGCCATCATGGTTTCCATCGCCACGCGGGCGCCGGAACGCACTTTCAGCACCGACGGCTCGGCATTGTCGAACCAACCCCATTGCGTGGTCTGCGGTGTCGCCGGCAGGACATAGACGTCCCCGAGTTTCGCGCCGATCGGCGTCTCCATGCGTGCGCTCGCTTCCTGTTCCGCGCGCACGACGTCCGGCGGCCAGGGCGCGCTCGCGACCGCACCGGACTGCAGGAGGAACCGCCTGCGCGAATTGTTTTTCATCATCGAGACCCTATCGCCGCCGCCGCAAATTGGCAAGCCGCATGCCATGAAAACTGCGTCATCGCCGCACTTTTCGCGCCGTTGCGCGGTTTCTTTGTGCGGCCGGCGGGCGTCGGGCACAATGCCGGAGCAACGGAAGGCATCCATGATCGTCTACATCCACGGCTTCAACAGTTCGCCGGCGTCCCATAAATCGAACCAGTTGCGCGAGCGGCTTGCCGCACTAGGCCGCGAGAACGAATTCGCCTGCCCCGCGCTGCCGCACTGGCCGCGGGACGCCATGGCATTGCTCGAGCGCGAAGTTTCCGGCCTTCCGGCGGACCAGGTCACGCTGGTCGGCAGTTCGCTGGGCGGGTTCTATGCGACTTACCTCACCGAGAAACTCGGCATGCGCTCGGTTCTCGTCAATCCCGCAATTACGCCGCACGACGGCTTGCGCGCCTATCTCGGTTCGCAGAAGAATCTGTATACCGGAGACGAATACGTGCTGACCGAGGAACATCTGGCGCAGCTCGCCGGATTGCACGTACGCAATCCGGCAAAGATGGATAGCTATCTTCTGATGCACACGACGGGGGATGAATTGCTCGACTGGCGCATCGCGGTCGATCATTACAGGGGTTGCCGTCAGGTCATCGTGCAGGGAAGCGACCATGGCTTCCGCGAGTTCGGAGACTATATCGACATTGTTTTTGAATTTTCTTCCTAGCCGGATCGGGAGGCAGGGTGCTCGCGTATAATCGCGCCCTGCTCCCAAGCCTCACTCCCCACGCCAAGCCGGCGTAGCACATGAATGTTTTTTTCGAAGAAGACGGTGCCTTCAAGGCCGGCACCGTGCTGGCCGACAACAACACCTCGCTGCAGGTAGAGAACCAGCACGGCAAACGCACGAAGGTGAAGGAGGCCGCCGTGCTGATCCGCTTCGATCACACCCCTCTGTCGCAATTCATGGCGGATGCGCAGAAGGTCTCGGACGACATCGATCCGGCTTTCCTGTGGGAGTGTTCCGGCGAGGGCGAATTCGGCTTCGAACAGCTCGGCAAGGAGTACTTCGGCCGAGAACCGCAGCCCGCCGAGCGCGCCGGCCTTCTGATGCGGCTGCATGCGACGCCCACGCATTTCTACAAGAAGGGCAAGGGCCGCTACAAGGCGGCGCCAGCCGATGCGCTGAAAGCGGCGCTGGCGAGTATCGAGCGCAAGAAGAAGCAGGCCGAATTGCAGGCGCGCTATGCCGGACAGCTCGCGGCCTTCGAATTTCCGGAAGAGCTGCGGCCCCTGCTGGCGCAATTGCTTTACCAGCCCGACAAGGGCAGCGTCGAATTCAAGGCGCTCGAGCAGGCCGCGGCACAAACGCATCTGAGCATCCCGAAGCTGCTGGAGAAAAGCGGCGCGCTCGCGTCCAGCCACGACTATCACTTCGGACGTTTCCTGTTCGAGTATTTTCCGCGCGGCACGGGTTTCGATCCGGCCCTGACCGCCGTCGAAGCGGGGCACCTGGAATTGTCCCCGGTGGAGGCATTCAGCATCGACGACGCCACCACGACGGAAATCGACGACGCGTTTTCGGTCATGCGGCTTGCCAACGGCAACTGGCAGGTCGGGGTGCATATCGCGGCCCCCGCCCTGGGCATCCTACCGGACTCGCCGCTGGATCGCGAAGCGGCCAAGCGCCTGTCTACGGTCTATTTTCCGGGCGACAAAATCACCATGCTGCCGCAGGCGGCGATCGCGCAATACACGCTGTCCGAAGGGCGCGACTGCCCGGCGCTGTCGATGTACGTCGAGGTGACGCCGGGACTCGAGGTCGTCTCGCATCGCAGCGCCGTAGAACTCGTGCGCATTGCGGCGAATCTGCGCCACGACAGCCTGGAAGCGCACTTCAACGAACAGCAGCTCGCCACCGGGGAGGTTGACCACCGTTTCGGCGCGCAGCTCGTCTTGCTGTGGCGTCTTGCCGCCGCGCTGGAACGAAAACGCGGGAAGGATGAGCCGGCCATCACGCGGGCCGACTACAATTTCTACGTCGAGGATGATCGCGTGAGCATTGTGGAGCGCCGGCGCGGTTCCCCAATCGACAAGGTCGTCTCGGAAATGATGATCCTGGTCAATACCGAATGGGGACGCCAACTGGCGCAAAACGAAATCCCCGCGTTGTATCGCTCGCAGACCAGCGGCAAGGTGAAGATGTCCACCGTTCCGGCACCGCACCAGGGCCTGGGTGTTCCGCAATACATCTGGGCGAGCTCGCCGTTGCGGCGTTATGCCGACCTCGTCAATCAGCGCCAGTTGCTGTCGCTGTTGCGCAACGAAGCGCCCGCCTATCCGCAGCGCGACGAGCGCCTGCTGGTCATTCTGCGCGACTTCGAATTGGCTTACGACGCCTACGCGGAGTTCCAGCGCGGCATGGAACGTTATTGGTGCCTGCGCTGGTTGATCCAGGAGAACGTCGGCCTGACCGGCGCCGACGTGCTGCGCGAAGAACTGGTGCGGATCGACCGCATTCCCCTGGTTACGCGCGTGCCGTCGATGCCGGCCGCTCCCCCGGGAAGCCGGGTGGAACTGGCCGTGTCCGACATCGATTTGCTGGAGATCACGGTGCATTGCGAGTTCAAGCGGCCCCTCGAAGCGTAATCGCGCTGACAGGTGCGCCGTAGTTATTTAGAATTGGCGTGAGACGTTCATCAGAACCCAAGGCGAATTTGCCGGACACTTCGATCAGCCCATTTCCCGCACGAGGCAGCCTCGCCGCCAGCCTCTCCGTTCCGCCGCCGCCCGCTTCGGGCGACATCCTGCCGATTACGCTGGCGGTATCCGTCGTTGTACACGCCATCGTCCTGCTGATCACGTTCGCGCCGCCGGATTTCGACGCGTCGAAATACGTACCCCATCTCGACGTGGTGCTGGTCAATTCGAAAACGTCGGCGAAGCCGGTCAAGGCCGACGCGCTGGCGCAGGCCAATCTGGATGGGGGTGGCAACACCGAAGCGGATCGCCGTGCCAGGACCAACTTGCCCAAACTCAATAACGTGGAGACTGCGCCCTATGTGCAGCTTGCCTCGAGGCAGGTGCGCCGGCTGGAAGAGGAAGCGCAACGCCTGCTGGAATTGTCGCAAGGCAGTCATTCGACGGCGGACTCGACCAGGCCCGCGCCCGAGTTGCCACGCGAGGCCAGGCTGGAAGACCCGGCCGCCGAACAGCAGCGTCTGCGCATCGCACAACTGGAAGCGCAGATTGCCAAGGAATGGGATGAATACCAGAAACTGCCGCGGCGCAAATTTATCGGCGCACGCACGGAAGGCGTGGTCTATGCGGAGTACGTGGACCAGTGGCGTCAGCGCATCGAGAAAATCGGCACGCAATATTTCCCGGAAGAGGCCAGGCGGCGCAAACTGTACGGGTCGCTCGTAATGACGGTGCACATCAAGGCCGACGGCAGCGTGGAAAAAGTCGAAATCGACCGCTCTTCCGGATTCCGGCTGCTCGATACCGCAGCCAGGCGCGCGGTGGACCTGGCCGGGCCGTTTCCGCCGTTTCCGGCGGCGGTGCGCAAGGATTGGGATATCCTGAGCATCTCGCGCACCTTCAGCTACACGCGCAGCGACCTCGAACTCATCGCCAATCCATGACCGATCGTTACGCGGTCGTCGGCAATCCGATCGCCCACAGCAAGTCGCCGCAGATCCACGCGGCCTTCGCGCGCCAGACCGGCCAGGACATCGACTACGCGCGCCTGCTGGCGCCGCTCGACGGCTTTCGCGCAACTGTGGAATCGTTTCGCGACGCGGGCGGCAAAGGCGTCAACGTCACCGTGCCGTTCAAGCTTGCGGCTTTCGATGTGGCGGACGACGTCTCGCAACGCGCGAAGGATGCCCAAGCCGCCAATTTCCTGCGCTTCGATCAGGGCCGCATTCACGCCGACAACACCGATGGGGTCGGCCTCACGCGCGACATCGTGCGTAACCTGGGCTTGGGTCTTGCCGGCAAACGTGTGCTGCTGATAGGCGCGGGGGGCGCGGCGCAAGGCGTGCTCACGCCTTTGCTGGAATACGAGCCGCGCTTACTGACCATCGCCAACCGTACGGTCGAAAAAGCCCTGCGACTGGCCGAGACATTTCGCCACAAGCCGGTCGCCGCGGCGAGCGTATTATCCGGTCTGAGTTTCGGCGAACTGGCCGGGCATCATTTCGATGTGGTGATTAACGCCACCTCAACCAGCCTGCACGGCGAATTGCCGCCGTTGCCCGCCGATGCCTTTGCCGCCGGTGCGCTGGCCTACGACATGATGTACGCCGCGAAGCCCACGCCCTTTCTCGCGTTCGCCGCTGCGCGCGGCGCGAAAACTTCCGACGGGCTCGGCATGCTGGTCGAGCAGGCAGCGGAATCCTTCCTGCTCTGGCGCGGCGTGCGTCCCGAGACCGCGCCGGTCATCGCAATGTTGCGCAATCCGTGACGCGATGAAGCGCGCATGGCGCTGGGCGGCGCGAGTCGTGCTGCTGGTGGTCGCGGCCGTGGTCATCTATCAATTCTGGATCTTCGGCAACGTGGTCTGGTGGATCTGGTTCAACCCGTCGACCAGCGCTTTCATGGAAGAACGCCTGGAAGTGCTGCAGCAGAAAAATCCCGAAGCGGTCCTGCGCCACCAATGGGTGCCCTACGAGCGCATTTCGATCAATCTGAAGCGCGCGCTGATTGCTGCGGAGGATGCCAAGTTCCTCGACCATGACGGCTTCGACTGGGAAGCGATCCAGAAGGCTTACGAGAAGAACCTGAAGAAAGGCAAAGTCGTTGCGGGCGGGTCCACCATCAGCCAGCAGCTCGCCAAGAACCTGTTCCTGTCCGGCAGGCGCACGCCGTGGCGCAAGGCGGAGGAAGCGTTGATCACGCTGATGATGGAGAACGTGATGTCCAAGCGGCGCATCTTCGAAATCTATCTGAACGTAATCGAATGGGGCAATGGCGTGTTTGGCGCGCAGGCCGCGGCGCGCTATTACTATGGCGTCAACGCGGCAAACCTTGATCCCGAGCAGGCCGCCCGCCTGGCGGCGATGGTGCCCAAACCGCGTTTCTACGACAAGGTGCGCGAGACGCCCTTGCTGGAACGGCGTACCGGCATCATCCGCGAGCGGATGCCGCACGTTTCCGTCCCCTGATCCGCCTGCACGTATAATCCTGCGCCAATATGCTGATCCATCCGCAGTTCGATCCAGTCATCGTTCACCTTGGCCCGCTGGCCGTGCGCTGGTACGGCATGATGTATCTGCTGGCGTTCGTCCTGGTGCTGTTGCTGGGACGCCATCGCATCCGGACGCAACCCTGGTGCGGCCTGACCGTGCGCGATTTAGACGACATGCTGTTTCTCGGCGTAGTCGGGACCGTCCTCGGCGGCCGGCTCGGTTACATTCTGTTCTACAAGTTCGCCGACTATGTGCGCGAGCCACTGCACATTCTGTTTGTATGGGAAGGCGGCATGTCATTTCACGGCGGCTTCCTCGGCGTGATCATGGGCATGTTGTGGTTCGCGCGCTCGCGTGGAAAAAGCTGGATGACGGTGACCGATTTCATCGCGCCGCTGGTTCCGCTTGGCCTGGGCGCCGGGCGCATCGGCAACTTCATCAATGCAGAGCTGTGGGGGCGCCCCGCCGATGTGCCCTGGGCGATGATATTCCCGAACATCGACAATCTGCCGCGACACCCTTCGCAGCTCTACGAATTCGCTTTGGAAGGACTGGTGCTCTTCGCCGTGCTTTGGTGGTTCTCGCGCAAGCCGCGGCCCACGGGCGCGGTATCCGGGCTGTTCCTGCTCGGCTACGGGATTTTGCGCTTCGTGGTTGAATTCACCCGTGAGCCGGACGGCTTCCTCGGGCTGCTCGCGCTCGGATTCTCGATGGGCCAATGGCTGAGCCTGCCGATGGCATTGACCGGCATCGGATTACTGGTCTGGGCCTACCGCAAAAAAGCTAGTTGAGGTCGCCCTGCTTGTTGGGCGGCTGGATCGCGAAGAAACTGCGCCGGTTCAGCAGGCGGCGGAAGTTGTCGAGCGACAACAGGTGTGAATAAATCTTCTCCATCGCGCCGGCCGACATCAACCGGCGCAGCGGCTCCGCCGCCAGCGCTTCCAATGCGGTTCGCGTTACGCGATACATGCCTTCCAGTTGCATCGTGAAGCCATCGACCTCCGCCTTCATCGTGAACGGCTCGAGCAGCTTCATCTCCGCCACCAACCGGCACAGCAATTCGCAGCGCACGAGGTCCTGTTCGTAATCGAAGATCAGTTTTTCCAGGATGGTCCATTGCGACATGGGCCGGCCATCGGCGTCGTAAAGCGCTTCGCCCGAATCGTGCAGGGCGCTCTCTTCGACGCAGACGATGCGTTCATCCTGCGTCTTGCCGTCGACCGTGACCCGGCTCATGCAGAACGGGTAACGGCGCACGTAGGCGGGGAGATACGCGCGCCGGTCCCACATGCCGTCGGTCAGGATGAACAGGTTCTGCTTGACCTGCATGCCGAGCACCACTACGGCGTTGAACGTCTTGCCGCCGTCATTGCTCACAAAGACGATCGGGTAGTCGCGGCACGCCGGTTCGAACTCCGACAGGCTCAGCGGCATGACGTGCAGCCGGTGGAAAATCGCCGGCGTTTCCTCGGCGCACGGCAGGAGAACCTTGTGGTTCTTGAGCAACGGCGTGATCTGTTCGTAACCCATCGGCGGATCTATTTTCATCGGAGGGGTCTCGTTTTTTGTGCTGTTGTTTTCAGTATAATAACGCCGCACACACGTTATACGGAATGCCGCTATATTCGGGGACGTAGCTCAGCTGGGAGAGCGTCGCGTTCGCAATGCGAAGGTCGGGAGTTCGATCCTCCTCGTCTCCACCAAATATAAAGCCACCCTTCGAGGTGGCTTTATATTTGGCAAGGAGCACGAGATGATTGCGTTACTTTAGAAGAATCTCCAACAACTTTCGATTCTTTTCTGCGAATCTCCAATGCCTGACAATGAGCTAATTCTTGTTGGAAATGGGGTAATGAACGGCCTCATTACCCCATTTGTCTGCTGAAGAACAAGATATCGATCGAGGAAGACCGCTACTACCAAACCTGAAGCGCGCCGAGACAGACGACGACATGGCGGTCTTCTATCATGGACGACAGCAGGAAAGTTTCGATGCTGGAATTGTTGCCGACTCCACACTGGAAGAGCTCTCTCCCGAGGCGGTAGCCGATTACCGGAAATCCCGCGCCGCGGCGACACCGGATGCGGAGGAATTGCGCTGGTCCGATGACGAACTGCTGCAATCTCTGGGCGCCATCCGACGCGACCCGAAGGGAGAGCGGAAGCCCACGGTTGCAGGTCTGATTTTATTTGGCAAATCATCAGCCCTTCGTCGTTGCTTTCCCATGACTCGCGTCGATTACATCCGCGTGCCGGATCGCGAATGGGTACCCGATCCGGATCACCGTTTCGACACCGTTGAACTGCGCGATCCGTTGTTCCGCCTGATCCGGCGCGCGCAGGCTGCCGTTCTCGACGATCTGCCCAAAAGTTTTGGTCTCGAGGAGGGCGAACTTCAGCGGCAGGACAAGCCGGTCATTCCGCTGCGCGTTATCCGCGAGGCGCTCGTCAACGCTCTCATGCATCGCAGCTACCGCAGTCACAGTCCGGTGCAGATCATTCGCTACGCCAATCGCCTGGAGATCCGCAACCCTGGCTTCTCGCTTAAGTCGCCCGAACATCTTGGCGAACCTGGCTCGGAGCCGCGCAATCCGAAAATAGCCGCCGTGTTGCACGAAACCCGCTTCGCAGAAACCAAGGGT
>JAYVMZ010000222.1:0-6051 GCA_043758735.1 Betaproteobacteria bacterium | reverse complement strand
TTGCGCGCTCGGACGGCTGCCCGGGCGGGGCTCGCTCTCCGGTGAAATCCTGTCGCATGACTTCGTCGAAGCCGCGCTGATGCGCCGCGCGGGCTGGGCGGTCTGGCTGGCCTACGACCTGGAAGGCAGCTACGAGGAAATGCCGCCGAACCTGGTCGACGAACTCAAACGCGATCGCCGCTGGTGCCACGGCAACCTGATCAACTTCCGCCTGTTCCTGGCCGAAGGCCTGCATCCCGCGCATCGCGCAGTATTCGTCACCGGCGTCATGGCCTACTGCTCGGCGCTGCTGTGGTTCGTTTTCCTGCTGCTGTCCACGGCGGTGCTGGCCGTGCATACGCTGGTCGAGCCGCAATATTTTATCAGCCCGAATCAATTGTTCCCGATCTGGCCGGAATGGCATGTCGAGCGCGCGCTCATGCTTTGGTCCTTTACCGCCATCGTGTTGTTCCTGCCGAAAATCCTCAGCGTGATCCTGATCTGGGTCGAGGGCGCAAACGCATTCGGCGGGAAGATGCGCCTGACGCTGAGCACGCTCCTGGAAGCGTTGAGTTCCATGCTGCTTGCGCCGGTGCGCATGCTGTTCCATACCGGGTTCGTGGTGACGGCGCTGGCGGGATTGCGCGCGCAATGGAAATCGCCGCCGCGCGAAGATGCCGAGACGACCTGGGCGGAGGCCTTGCAGCGCCATGGTTTCCACACGCTGATCGGCGTGGTCTGGGCCGCGGGCGTGTTCTGGCTCAATCCATCTTTCCTGTGGTGGCTGTTGCCGGTCGTCGGCGCGCTGATGCTTTCGATCCCGATGTCCGTCTATTCGAGCCGCGTCTCGCTTGGCCGCTGGCTGCGACGCGCCGGACTGTTCGTTATTCCGGAAGAGGCGAGCCCGCCCGCGGAACTGCGCCGCTTGCAGGCACACCTGCAGCGCGCGGTCCCGTTGCCGGGATTCGTCGAAGCCGTGGTCGATCCGCTCGTGCACGCACTGGCCTGCGCATCCGCCAACATGCGCCGCTCGCAACCGGCGGGCGTGCGCGAGTCCAGGCAAAAGCTCATCGACGACGCCGTGGCCGACGGCCCCGATGTATTGAGCAATGCGCAAAAGGCGACCCTGCTTGGCGATCCATTGGCCTTGTCACGCCTGCATTTCCAGGTCTGGGCCTCGCCACAGGCGAACGCTGCCTGGTTCCGCGATGTGCCGGCCGTTATGCCAGTGCCGGCTGCCGCGCCGGCTGCGGTACTCGCTCCGGAGCCGCTTGTGGCCGTGGCGGGCTAAAAAAAGCCGTGACTATCGTGACTGCGTGACTGTCGGAAAGACCTGGAGCTTCTTTGCATCGATAGTCACGACAGTCACGTAGTCACGCAGTCACGACAGTCACGGCTTCTCGGTTATCATGCCGCCTCTTTCCCGGCTCCGTTCCTCGTTCGGAACACCTCCGCTTCATGCCCCTCGCCACTTTCGAAAATGTTTCGCTCGCCTATGGCCATGTGCCGTTGCTGGATCACGTCGACCTGGTGGTGGAGCCGGGGAGCCGCATCGGGCTGATCGGGCGCAACGGAGCGGGCAAGTCGAGCATGCTCAGGCTGCTGGCCGGGGTGGCGGTGCCGGATGACGGTCGGATCTGGCGGCAGCCGGGCTTGCGCATTGCCTACGTGGTGCAGGAGCCCGAACTTGATCCCGCGCATACGGTGTTCGAAGCCACGGTCGCGGGGCTCGGCAACCTTTCCCGCATCCTGGCCGACTATCATGCGGCTTCGAGCGCACCGGAACTCGCCGCCGGCGACGAGAAGGCGATGGAGCGCATGCAGACCGCGCAGGAACTGCTCGAACAGAACAATGGATGGCAGATCGAGCACCGCGTCGAATCCGTGCTGTCGCGCCTCGGCCTGGAGCAGGATGCGCGCATCGATACGTTATCCGGCGGCCTGCGCAAACGCGTGGCCCTGGCGCGCGCGCTGGCGGGCGATCCGCAACTGCTGATACTCGACGAACCGACCAATCACCTCGACGTGGAATCGATCGTCTGGCTGGAAAACATGGTGGCCGATTTTCCCGGCGCGGTGTTTGTCGTGACCCATGACCGCGCATTCCTCGACCGCGCCGTCACCGCCATTGCCGAACTCGATCGCGGCAGGCTGGGTATTTATCCCGGCAGCTTCGCCGCGTACGAACAGCGCAAGGCCGAGCAGCTCGCGGTGGAAACGGTGAACAACCAGAAGTTCGACAAGCTGCTGGCGCAGGAAGAGGTGTGGATCCGCAAGGGCATCGAAGCCCGGCGTACGCGCAACGAAGGCCGCGTGCGCCGGCTCGAATGCCTGCGCCTGGAACGCTCGGCACGGCGCGAGCGACTCGGCCAGGTTTCCATTTCGGTGGCGGAGGGCGAGCGCTCGGGGCAACTCGTGGCGGAACTCGAGCACGTCGACAAACGCCTGGGCGAGCGTCAGATCGTCAAGGATTTTTCCTGCCGCATCCTGCGTGGCGACAAGATCGGCCTGATCGGTCCGAACGGCGCCGGCAAGTCCACGCTGATCAAACTCATCCTCGGCGAGATGCAGCCCGATGCCGGCAAGGTGCGCCGCGGCACCAGGCTTGCGGTGGCCTACTACGACCAGTTCCGTGTGCAGCTCGATGACGAGAGTACGGTTGCGCAGACCATCGCGCCCGGTTCCGATTTTGTCGAGATCGACGGCGCGCGCAAGCACATCATGACCTACCTCGGCGATTTCCTGTTTCCACCGGAACGCGCGCGCGCGCCGGTGAAAGCGCTGTCCGGCGGCGAACGCAATCGCTTGCTGCTGGCGAGATTGTTCAGCCAGACGGCGAACATGCTGGTGCTCGACGAGCCGACCAACGACCTCGACATCGATACGCTGGAACTGCTCGAAACGCTGCTGCAGGATTACCCCGGCACCGTGCTGCTGGTCAGCCATGACCGCGCTTTTCTCGACAATGTCGTCACCGACACCATCGCCCCGGAAGGCGGCGGCCGCTGGGTGCGCAATCCGGGAGGCTATTCCGACTGGAAACGTCTGACTGAGGAACGCGCGCAGGCCGCGCGGCAACCCGAAGCGGGCGCGAAGCCGACGCCATCGCGCGAACGCGCCACACCGCAGCGCTCGCGCAAGCTCGGCTTCAACCAGGCGAGGGAACTCGAAACCATGCCGGCGCGTATCAAGGCGCTCGAAGCGGAGCAGGTGCAGATTGATGCGCGCCTCGCCGATCCCGCGCTCTACGGCAAGCCTGCCGCCGAGATTACGCAGTTGCAGAAGCGCTTTGCCGCCATCGACGAGGAACTCACCGCCTGCCTCAAGCGCTGGGAAGAACTCGAAGCCCTGCGCGACCAGGCCGGCGCCTGATTCCGCGATGACTACCAGGTCCAACCGCATCGACCGGATTCTCGGCTACGGCACGCTTGCAGCGCTTGTGCTGGGCTGCCTGGTGGTGTTGTTGCCCTTCGTCACCGGATTGCTGATGGCGGTGATCCTGACGTTTTCGACCTGGCCCCTGTATGCTCACCTGAGAAAAGCCGTCGGCGGGCGTAGCAATCTCGCGGCGGGATTGATGATGCTGGCGGCGTGCGTGATCCTGGTTGCGCCATTCGTGTTCGTCGCGGTGAGCCTTGCCGACAGTGCGTCGGAACTCGTCGACGCGATGCGCAAGGCATTCGAGAACGGACCGCCCGCCCTGCCGGAATGGCTTGGCAACCTGCCGTTCGTCGGCAAGACGCTCGCCAGCTATTGGCAGACGCTCTCGCACGACAGCGGCCAGCTACTGCAAGACCTGAAAGGTTTGATTTCTCCCGCCAGGTCGGTGCTTGTCAGTGGCGGGGGCATCCTGTTTTCCGGATTGCTTCAGCTTGGATTGGCGGTACTGGTGGCCTTCTTCCTGTATCGCGATGGCGAGGCGGCTGCCGCGAAGATCCAGCGCATCACCATCCGCATCGGCGGGTCGCGCGGCCGCCATCTGCTGAACGTCGCGGGCAGCACGGTTGTCAGCGTTGTCTACGGCATTCTCGGCACGGCCCTTGCACAAGGCGTCGTGGCGGGCATCGGTTTCCTCATCGCGGGCGTACCGGGCGCGGCGTTGCTCGGCTTTGCGATCTTCTTCCTCTCGGTGGTGCCGGTCGGCCCGCCGCTAATCTGGATTCCCGCCGCCATCTGGTTGTACTTTCAAGGTTCCACTGGATGGGCCGTCTTCATGTTCCTGTGGGGATTGCTTGTCGTGAGCATGGTCGACAACGTGCTCAAGCCGATGATCATCAGCCACGGCAGCAACCTGCCTTTCATGCTGGTCCTGCTCGGCGTCCTCGGCGGTGCCGCCGCCTTCGGTTTCGTCGGCATCTTCCTCGGCCCGACCTTGCTGGCGGTGGGTTATCGCATGGTGAACGAGTGGGTGGACGGGGAAATCGGGGAAAGGCCGTGACTACGTGACGGTCGTGACTGGCGTTTTTAAAGAAGCTCCAGGCCCTTTCCGACAGTCACGACAGTCACGATAGTCACGTCGTCACGGCTCTTGATTTCCCTTTCGGCCTCGTTAGTTATGCTGTACCATGCGGCCTCAATTCAGTTGCGGCATTCGCTGGCACTGAGGTAACGGCGGCGCCGTCGTGGTGCGCGCAGGAGTCGAAAGTCAATGTCGTTTTCCGATCTGGGGCTCGCCCCGGAGTTGTTACGTGCAATCGCCGATCAGGGTTACACCGAACCCACGCCCGTCCAGGCCAAGGCGATCCCCCCAATTCTTGCAGGCCAGGATGTCATGGCTGCAGCGCAGACCGGCACGGGCAAGACCGCCGGCTTCACGCTGCCGATGCTGCATCGGCTGAGGGAATTCGCCAGCACCAGCGTTTCGCCCGCGCGCCATCCAGTGCGTGCGCTGATCCTAACGCCCACGCGTGAACTCGCCGCGCAGGTGCAGGACAGCGTCAAGACCTACAGCAAGTACATCGCGCTGCGTTCCGCGGTCATCTATGGCGGCGTGCACATCGATCCGCAGATCGCCGAATTGCGTGCCGGCGTCGAAATCCTGGTCGCGACCCCCGGACGTCTGCTCGATCACCTCGGCCAGAAAACGGTCAACCTTTCACAGGTGCAGTTCCTTGTGCTCGACGAGGCGGACCGCATGCTCGACATGGGTTTCCTGCCGGACATCAAGCGCATCCTCGCCACCCTGCCGGCCAAGCGCCAGAGCCTGCTGTTTTCCGCAACTTATTCCGACGAGATCCGCGGACTGGCGAAACAACTCCTGACCAATCCGGTCAGTGTTGAAGTCGCGCGCCGCAATTCTGCCACCGAGACGGTCACCCACCTGGTTTACAAGGTGGAATCCGTCGCCAAGCGCGACCTGCTGACGCACCTGATCAAGTCGCGTGACATGCGCCAGGTGCTGGTGTTCTGCAATACCAAGATCGGCGCGAACCGCCTGGCTTACAAACTGGACAAGGACGGCGTCGGCGCCGCCGCAATTCACAGCGACCGCACGCAAGGCGAACGCATGCTGGCGCTGGCCGATTTCAAGGAAGGCAAGACCAAGGTGCTGGTGGCGACGGATATTGCCGCACGTGGCCTCGACATCGAGCAACTGCCCTTCGTCGTTAACTTCGACCTTCCCGGTTCGCCGGAAGATTACGTGCACCGCATCGGGCGCACCGCCCGCGCGGGCATGACCGGCGAAGCCATCTCGTTGGTGTCGAATGAAGAGGGCGACGATCTCGCGGCAATCGAAAAACTGCTGAACATCAAACTGCCGGTGCAGGAGCCGGGGCAATTCGACCGCGAGCGCGTCACCGCGCCGCGTGGCGGTTCGCGCCGGCCCGAAGCACGTCCGCAACGTTCGGAAGGCGGTCCGGAGCGCACGGAAGGTCGTCCGCCCCGTCCGGAAGGGCGGCGTGACGAGCATCATCGTACCTCCTACGCGTCCCGCGCCCCGGCGCAGTCCTCCGATCCGCTGTTCTCCAAGCCTTACATCCCGTCCGGCGAAGCATCGCAAAGCGTCAAGCCCGCGGGATCGCCCACGCGTGGCCCGAAGAAACAGGTTGCCGCGCTGTTCCTGCCCAAAGC
>JAYVMZ010000221.1:0-9223 GCA_043758735.1 Betaproteobacteria bacterium | reverse complement strand
GCCTGCTCGAACGCGTGGGCGATTTGCAACACGCCGAAATCGTCCTGGTGGCGGCCGACGATCTGCAGGCCGACCGGCAGCCCTTTGCGGCTGAATCCGCAAGGCACGGACAACGCCGGTGCGCCGGTAACGGTGATGCGGGAACAGGAACGCATCCAGTCGATGTAAGTATCGAGCTTGACGCCGTTGATTTCGGTTGGGTAGGGCACCTCGACAGCGAACGGCAGGACCTGGACGACCGGCGCGACGAGGAAATCGTATTTTCCCATGAACTCGCGCATGCGATGGAACAACTGCGTGCACTGTACTTCCGCCGCACCGACTTGCGGGCCGGTGAGCCGCGAACCCTGCTCGATGTTCCAGATGACCGTGTCCTTCATCTGGTCGCGCTTGCTCTTGAGCAATGGGCCAAACGACAACTCCATGTTCCACGCGCGCATGACGCTGAATATATTGTCTGCATCGCGCAGGTCCGGCGTGGCGTCTTCCACGACGCAGCCCAGTTCCGTGAAGATGCCGCGTTGCTTCTCGGTAATTTCGCTGACTTCCGGTTCTAACGGCAGCCCGCCCAGGTCGCGACTCCAGGCAATGCGTGCACCCTTGAAATCCCGGGCGAGTGGGCGATTGAACAGCACTGCCGGATCCTGCAGCGAGGTGGGCGCGCGCGGGTCCGGGCCCGCAATGGCCGACATCGTCAGCGCAATATCCTGCACCGTGCGCGCCATCGGGCCCACGACCCCCATGGGGAACCAGGCGGAAAGGCTGGGCCAGTTCGGCACCCGGCCCGGCGAAGGACGCAGCCCGGCGACGTTGCAGAAACTGGCCGGGTTGCGCAGGCTGCCACCCAGATCGGTGCCGTCGGCAATCGGTATCAGTCCGCATGCCAATGCGGCCGCGGCGCCGCCACTGCTGCCGCCGGGGGTCTTGTTCAGGTCATAGGGATTGCGGGTCGCGCCGAAAAGCGGATTGAAGGTCTGCGAACCGGCGCCGAATTCCGGAACATTGGTCTTGCCGATAGTGATCGCGCCGGCCTTCTTCAGCCGCTCGACGACAATCGTATCGACGTCCGGCACGAAGTCCTTGTAAATCGGCGATCCGAAGGTCGTGCGTATGCCCCTGGTCACGGCCAGGTCCTTGTGCGCCACCGGCAATCCCGCCAGCGGGCCGGGGTCATCGCCGCGCGCCAGTGCCGCATCCACCGCCCTTGCGCCGGCGCGCGCCGGTTCGGGCAGGAACGTTACGATGGCATTGACTGCCGGATTCACCCGTTCGATCTGCGCGATATGCGCATCCATGACCTCGACGGCGGACAGTTCGCGCGAACGGATGCGGCGCACCAGATCGTGCGCGGGCAGGAAGCAGATTTCTTCGGAATTCATGGCTGGCGATTTGGGAAAGGCGCCCATGGTAGCCGAATCGGGGCGCCAGTAATTACGGGTTCAGTGCCCGGGCCGCATTACGGCATCGCGTTCCGCCGCCCATGGCGCCGCGGCGTCGAACTCCACCTCCATGCCCTCGACCTTGATGCCCGCACGTTTGAGGACCGCCTCGTAGTCCGGGTAGCCGTTGCTTTCGAACTGCGCGCGGACAAGGTCGCCGAATATCGAGGTGCCAGTCAGTTCGTCGAGCCGCCCGATGATTTCCTGCGCGCTCCAGCGCCGCGCTTGCGCTGCGCAACAGCGCGCGAGCCGTTCCAGCGCGGAGTCGAGCGACTGTTCCCCGCCGCTCTGGCTGCGCAGTTTCAAGTCGGCCGCGAGCATCATGGCCGCCCCTGCCCAGTACACGCGCAGGTAGATGCCGTTGTAGCCGATGCGTTCATTTGCGCGCGCCAGGGTCATATCCGGGGCCGTGCGCGCGCCGCGCTGAAATCCCGCCTGCATGCGCTGCCAACCCTCCTCCACGCTGGTCGCCCCGCCGCGCGCCATCAACACGTTCTGCAGATAGGTGGGCACGCCCTCGTACAGCCACGCATCGCGCGCGTCGACATAGGGCAGGAAAAGGTGCGACATTTCGTGCGTCAGGCTCCAGTCGCGCTCGAATTCGACCGCGGGTCGCGACGGATTGATGAACAGGTGCACCGCAGGTCCGCCGCCTCGCGAAACGTAGGCCCATGGGACCGGGCCGCGCCCGCGCGGGGTCGGGGTCACCACGATTTGAAGCGAAGTCACCGGAAAGCGGCCGTAGAGAAGGGAAACATTGCGTGCCGCATTTTCTATCCATTTCTCGAGTTGCGCTTGTTGCGCGGGCGCGTCGAGAACAACCACATGCAGCGTCGCGCCAGGCACGTCAATGTCGCGCGGAACGAAGCGTCCGAAAGCCACCACACCGGGCCAGTTGTAAGGCGTGTCGCCGGCAAGGAATACGGGCTGGCCATCGCTTCCGGTGCCGCTTTGCCATGGCGCCGAAACGTCCACCCCGGGCGGAAGCCGGAAACGCAGTTCGAGGTTTGTGCCGGATTCCTGCGGACGCCACAGCCAGTCACCGATCGCAGTGAGCATATTGTTTCCAACCCGGCGCGTTTCCGGACCGCCTGTCTGCGCGCGCGTTTGCGCGGGCTGCAGCTTCACTTCGTAATCCACGCAGGTGTTTCCCGGCACGGCGCCAAGCATCACCCTGTCGCCGTTCGCTTCGAGCGAACGCGCGCCGATACGCATCGACTGCAGATAGAACCGGGCGCCATCGGACTCCGCGACCAGCGCTTCCGGCGCATTGCCATCGAAACATGCGCGCACCGCAACCCGCTCGAGCGACGGATCCACACTGACTTCATAGCGGTGCACGGATGCCGCATGGATTGGTGCGCACAGCAGCGCCGCGGCCGCCGTGACGAGCGACGCAAGAAGAAGCCGGGTCATTGGATGACGGGCTGAATGCCGATGCCGCGCGCCATGAGCGTGGCCATCAGGGGAATGAGGGCGAACAGGACCAGTTCCACGAGGACAAGCCGGCGCACCCTCTTCACTTGGTAGTCCGCCGCCACCTTGGCTGCACCGGCTTTGACACCGCGCAGCCAGCGCAGATATTGCAGCGTGGGGGGAACGGATATCAGGCCGACGGCAACGAACAGCGCGAGTTTGACGTAGAACACCGGATTATGCAGATAGAACGCCGCGCCCTTGCCGAACCAGACGACGCGTGCTGCGCCGCTGCCCAGTGCCAGTATCGCCGCGATCATGTAAAACAAATCGATGCGCGCCAGTTGGCGAATGCGGGTGCCGGTCATGCCCGGCATGCAGATCAGATACTCGACGACGAGAATTACGGCAATGGACATCATCGCGACGTAGTGCAGGTAAGCAATCAACGCACTGGCCATTCACTCCTCCTCGCTCGCAGTCGGCGCGGTGGCGTCCATGACCGCATCGCGCAGACGCGCTTGTCTTTCTTCAGCGGAAAATTCGATGCCGCCGGCGCCGGTCGAGATGCCAAGCGCCTTGTAAGTTTGTGTCAGATCGGGAAAATTCTTCGATGCGACATGCTGGTCGTAGATCTCGCTGAATATGCCCGTGCCCGTCACTTCGTCGAGTTTGTCGAACAACTGCCGCGCGCTCCAGGCACGGTCGGTCGTCGCACAGCATTCGTTCAACGCCGCCAGCGCGGTGTCCAGCGACTGCTTGCCCGCCGTGATCTGCCGCAACCGCACGTCGGCGATCAGCAACATGGCTGCGCCTTCCCAGTAGACGCGCATGTAAGTGTCGTCCCGATACATGCTCTCGGTCGCCTGCGCAAGCGTCAGTCCATGTGCGCTGCCCATGCCGCGCACGAAGCCCGCATAGAGGCGTCGCCACGCTTCAGGAGCGGTCATGCGCCCACCGCGCGCGCGCAATACGTTCTGATAATACGTCGCCACGCCCTCGGACAGCCAGATGTCGTCGGAATTTACATAAGGCAACAGCAGGTGCGAAAGTTCATGCACCGCGGTCCAGTCTTCGAAAAATTCCTTGATGGGCCGCCGCTGGTTGATGAAGAAATGCGCGGCGGGGCTGCCGCCGCGAACCACGTAGGCCCACGGCGTCGGCTCGTTGCCGCGCGCTCCGGGCACGACCAGGATCTGCGCCTGGGATTGTGGAAAACGTCCATAGAGTTCCGCCACCATGCGCGCGGAATCCTGAATCCAGGCTTGCATTTGCTCGGCGTCCGCGGCCGGGGTTCCGTCCAGCACCGCCAGCCGCAATCGCGCGCCATCGACCTGGATTTCCCTTTCCTTGAAACGGCCGAACGCCACCGATGCCGGCCAATCGTAAGGACTGCGCCCGGTTCGGAACACGGCGCGATCGACACGTGGAGCGACAGGCGTCCATGGCGCCGAAACGGCGATCCCTTCGGGAAGAACAAACGATATTTCGATGTCCTCATCCGCGCTGAGTTGTTCCGGACGCCAGAACCAGATGCCGACCGAAGTCAAAAGGTCTTTGCCGACGTGATGGATCTTGTCTCCGGTGCGGTCGTGCTGCCTGATCGGCCGGGAAACGTCGACCCGATAAACGACACACCCATTCTCGGGCACGGACTTCAGGCTGATCGAGCCGCTGGGCTCGATGGATTTCCGGCTGCTTTCCACGCGAAACTCGGTCAGCGCCAGCGTGGCATCCAGGGATTCGGCCGAAAGGGTGGCAGGCGCAACGCCGTCGAAACAGGCGCGAACGTTCAGCGTGGACAGTTCGGCATCGATGGCGACGGTGTACTTGTGCAGCCGCCCGGCACTGGCCGTGCCGGCGGCAAGCAGGAGCATGGCCAGTGACACCCGCGCCACCGATACGGCCCTGCCCGATGCCGCTGAATCTGATCGCCGCATTTTCACCTGCTTCCGCCGGATCTGCCGGGTGTCATGTTACCTCCGGATTCTGCATCCGTGGCGACTGCGGAAGGTCCCGCACCCGGCGCGGCTACGCCGCAAGCTTGGCGTCCGGCTCGTAGGACAGGTTGGGCGCGAGCCAGCGTTCGATTTCCTGCACGCTCACGCCTTTGCGCCGCGCATAGTCTTCGACCTGATCGCGATCGATCTTGGCCACCGCGAAGTACTGCGCCTCGGGATGGGAGAAATAAAATCCGCTCACCGCCGCAGTCGGCAGCATGGCAAACGATTCCGTCAACGTGATGCCCACCTCGGTGGGGGCGTTCAGCAAGGCGAACAGCAGGCCTTTCTCGGTATGTTCCGGGCACGCGGGATAGCCGGGCGCGGGGCGGATGCCGCGATATTTTTCGCCCACTAGCTCCTCGACGCTCATCGCCTCGTCGCGGGCGTAGCCCCAGAATTCCCGGCGCACGCGCTGGTGCATGAGTTCCGCAAAGGCCTCCGCCAGGCGGTCGGCCAGCGCCTTGAGCATGATTGCGTTGTAGTCGTCGTGCCTCTTCTCGTACCCGGCGACGCGCTCGTCGATGCCGATCCCGGCCGTGACGGCAAAGGCGCCGATGTAGTCGCGCACGCCACTACCCTTCGGCGCGACCAGGTCGGCCAGGCATTGGTTCGGTTTGTCCAGCGGCTTGACCATCTGCTGCCGCAGGAAATGGAAGGACGTGGCAACCTTGTTGCGCGATTCGTCCGCGTAAACCTCGACATCGTCGTGGGCGCTGTTGGCCGGAAACAAGCCGATCACGGCCGCGGCGCCGAGCCATTTCTCGGCAATGATCCGCGCCAGCATTTTTTGCGCGTCATCGAAAAGGTTGCGCGCGGCTTCGCCAACGATCTTGTCCTTCAGGATGGCCGGATAACGCCCCGCCAGTTCCCAGGTCTGGAAGAACGGCGTCCAGTCGATAACCTCCGCGATCTGTGCGAGCGGATAGTCGCGGAACACCTTTACGCCGGTCATCACCGGCACCGGCGGCACGTAATTTTTCCAGTCGGTTTTCAGGCCATGGCGGCGCGCCTCGGCGATCGGGTAGTGCGGCCCCTGTCCCTTCTTGCCCTTGTGCTGGCTGCGTGTCTTTTCCGCCTCGTCCTTGACCTTGCGCATGAAGTCGTCGCGCAACTCCTTTGACAGCAGGCTGGTACAAACGCCGACGCTGCGCGACGCATCGGGCACCCACACGGTCGTACCGGAATAGTGCGGTTCGATTTTCACCGCAGTATGCACGCGCGAAGTCGTCGCCCCGCCGATCAGCAAAGGCACATGGAAGCCCTGGCGCTCCATCTCCTTCGCCACGTGCGCCATCTCTTCGAGCGACGGCGTAATCAGGCCGGACAGACCGATGATATCGGCGTTTTCCTCGCGCGCGGTTCTGAGGATTTTTTCCGCGGAGACCATGACACCGAGATTCACCACGTCGAAATTGTTGCACTGGAGCACGACGGACACGATGTTCTTGCCAATGTCGTGCACGTCGCCCTTGACCGTCGCAATGACGATCTTGCCCTTGCTCTGGCCGGCGGTGCCGGTGCGCAATTTCTCCGCTTCGATGTACGGGATCAGATGCGCGACCGCCTCTTTCATGACCCGCGCGGATTTCACGACCTGCGGCAGGAACATCTTGCCCGCGCCGAACAGGTCGCCCACGACGTTCATGCCTTGCATGAGCGGGCCTTCGATGACCTGGATCGGATAGGGCAACTGCGTGCGCGCCTCCTCGGTGTCCTCGACGATGTACGTGGTGATGCCCCTGACCAGCGCATGCGTTATTCGCTCGACGACGCTACCTTTGCGCCAGGTCAGGTCTTCCACCGCGACCCTGGCCTCGCCCTTGTAGCTCTCCGCGAACTCGACCATGCGCTCGGTCGCGTCCGCCCGGCGGTTGAACAGGACATCCTCGATTCTTTCCAGAAGGTCCTTCGGGATATCCGCGTACACGCCCAGCTGCCCGGCGTTGACGATGCCCATGGTCATGCCGGCCTTGATGGCATGAAACAGGAAAGCGGTGTGGATCGCCTCGCGGATCGGATCGTTGCCGCGAAACGAGAATGAGACATTGGATACGCCGCCGCTTATGCTGACGTGCGGCAACGCCTTCTTGATGGCGCGCGTGGCCTCGATGTAGTCGATGGCGTAATTGCTGTGCTCTTCGATGCCGGTCGCAATAGCGAAAATGTTCGGATCGAAAATGATGTCTTCGGGCGGGAAACCGGCCTCCTTTGTCAGCAGCTCATAGGCGCGCGTGCAGATCTCGATGCGACGGGCCAGCGTGTCGGCCTGGCCTTTTTCGTCGAAGGCCATGACAACCGCGGCCGCGCCATAGCGGCGCACCAGGCGCGCCTGGCGCAGGAACTCCGCTTCGCCTTCCTTCATGCTGATCGAGTTCACCACGCACTTACCCTGCACGCACTTGAGGCCGGCTTCGATGACCTCCCATTTCGACGAATCGATCATCAACGGCACGCGCGAGATGTCCGGCTCGGAGCCGATGAGGTTCAGGAAGGTCGTCATCGCCTTCTTCGAATCCAGCATCGCCTCGTCCATGTTGACGTCGATGATTTGGGCGCCGCTTTCGACCTGGCTGCGCGCCACGGCAAGCGCATCGGTGTAATTGCCGGCCAGGACCAGGCGCGAAAAAGCCTTGGAGCCGGTGACGTTCGTGCGTTCGCCGACATTCACGAACAGCGAGTCCTCGCCGATGTTGAGCGGCTCCAGTCCGGAGAGCCGCAGCTTCTTCTCGACCACGGGAACCGGGCGCGGAGCGATGCCCTTCAATGCCTCGACCACCGCCCCGATATGCGTCGGGGTGGTGCCGCAGCAACCGCCCGCGATATTCAGGAAACCGGCTTCTGCGAATTCCTTCAGGAAGGAGGCGGTGTATTCCGGCGACTCGTCGTATTCGCCGAACGCGTTCGGCAATCCGGCATTCGGGTGCAGACTGGTGTGGACGTCGGCGACTTTCGACAGTTCCTCGATGTAGGGGCGCAGATCCTTGGCGCCGAGTGCGCAGTTCAGTCCCACGGAAAAAGGGCGCGCATGCGAAATCGAATTCCAGAATGCTTCCGTGGTCTGGCCCGACAACGTACGGCCGCTGGCGTCGGTGATCGTGCCGGACACCATGACCGGAACATGCAGCCCATGCCGCCCCAGATAATCGTCGATGGCAAACAGCGCCGCCTTGCAATTGAGCGTGTCGAACACGGTTTCGACCATCAGCAGATCGACCCCGCCATCCACCAGGCCGCGCACGCATTCCAGATAACAGGCCACAAGTTCGTCGAAAGACACATTGCGGAAGCCGGGGTCGTTGACATCCGGCGAAATCGATGCAGTGCGGCTGGTGGGCCCAAGCACGCCGGCGACGAAGCGCGGCTGGCCCGGCGTGCGCGCGGAAAATTCTTCCGTCGCGGAGCGCGCAAGGCGGGCACCGGCGACATTGAGCTCGTACACCAGCTCCGTCATGCCGTAGTCGGTCATCGACACTGCGTTCGAGTTGAAAGTGTTGGTCTCGACGATGTCGGCGCCGGCCTCGAGGTAAGCCGCATGGATGCCGCGGATGATCTGCGGCTGCGTCAGGGTCAGCAGGTCGTTGTTGCCTTTCTGGTCGCTGCCATGGTCGTGGAAGCGATCGCCGTGGTAATGGCCGGTTTCCAGCCCATGCCCCTGGATCATGGTGCCCATTGCGCCGTCGAGCACGAGGATGCGCTCCCGCAACAGGGTGTTCAGCAGATTATTGCGATTTTCAGTCATGCCCTGATCGAAAATAAAAAACCCGTCGGCTCAAGCGGACGGGTCTGTCACGCTTTAGCGGCATTTATTAAGCGCCCGCAAGCTGAGTGTCAAATCGGCGCAATGACAAGGTAGCCCGAAGGACCCACTGTGTCAATTCGCAGCCCTGGAAATCGCAGCCCTGGAAATCAGACCCGCTCGTAGCGCCGGTATTGCACGGCTTCCGCGACATGCGTCGTCGAAATGCCGGGTACGCCCGCCATGTCTGCCACGGTGCGCGCGACCTTTAGAATGCGGTGATAGGCACGGGCCGACAATCCAAGCGCGCTGATCGCCTTGCGGGCAAGTTGGTCGGCATCCGCCTCGGCAACGCAATGCTCTCCGATCTCCTTGACCGACAAATGGGCATTGGGCTTGCCCTGCCGTGCAAGCTGGCGCTCCCGCGCCGCCGCCACGCGTTCGCGTATGGCCGCGCTCGGTTCGCCTGGCTGGCGCGAGCCGAGATCCTGTTCGGCTACGGCCGGAACTTCGATATGCAGGTCGATGCGGTCGAGCAGCGGCCCGGAAATACGATTGCGATAACGCGTGACTTGATCCGGCGTGCAATGGCACTTGCCTGAATAGTGGCCGAGGAATCCGCACGGACA
>JAYVMZ010000220.1:0-2595 GCA_043758735.1 Betaproteobacteria bacterium | reverse complement strand
CGTGTAGCACGCATTTAAAGGCGGTAAAGGCTTCCTGGAAAATTTTGAAAGCAATCTAACGCCCTGTGGCGACCGAAATATCGCTGAGTCCGACAGGCTGCTAGAGCAGGGTCGCGCCCCGATTGCGGCCGTGATCGGTCTTGCGGTCATAGTCTTCGTCGAGCGCCTGGTATTTCGTCACGACCGCCTGGGCGACCGTATTGGCTGCCAGTTCCAGGTCCTCGCAATTGCTGGCCGGCTTGACCGCGAGCACCGCCGCTTCGATTTCCTTGGCGGCTTTCATGCCGTGCTCATTGTGGCCGTCTTCATGGCGTTGCAGGGCTGCGGCAAATTTCGTCCACAGCGCCTTCAGACCCGCCGCGCCCTTTTCCTCCCCGCGCCACTTCGGCATGGTCTGGGCGATGCCCACGGCAATCGCGACGTCCGTCATCGAACAGGCGGTTCCCTTCTGCTCGTGCCTGAATTTCCATTGGATGTCCCAGCGCGTCCTGCCCGCGTAATGCTTGCCGTCGGACCCGACCGGCCCGTTCTGGTCGAGCTGGGCGGCCAGCACGGTGGCCGAAGCGCCATCGATGTAGTAGTAACTCGTGTGCAGGCGTACCAATGGCTCGCCGGCAGCCGGCACCGAGATCAGCACGGCCAGCACGAACAGGATCTTGCGCATTCTTGACGACTCCTCGAGATCGACCCCGCAAGGCAGGACGCCTTACGGAACGGGGCGCTAGTATAGCGCCCGCTTTTTTGCCGGAACGGGGGTTGAAACCGGCATGGAACATCCCCAGATGAATTTCGATTTCGTCCGAAGGAGGATTTTGCATGCAGGACCCGAACAAGACAGCCGCGGTACAGGAAGCGGAAACCGCCGCCAACGATCCGGCACCCGCCACACCCGGCCTGGAGGAGTTGCTTGAAAAAGCCGAGGCTGCCGCCCAGGAACATCGAGACGCCTGGCTGCGCGCCAAGGCCGATTCCGACAACATTCGCAAGCGCGCCCAGAGCGACCTGGCCAATGCCCATAAATTCGCCCTGGAAAATTTCTCGGCCGAATTGATCCCGGTACGCGACAGCCTGGAGGCCGCGCTGGCCACTCAGAACGCGACACCGGATGCCCTGAGAAGCGGGGTGGAACTCACGCTGAAGCAGTTGACCACTGCGTTCGAAAAGTTTTCAATCCGCGAAATCAACCCCTTGGGTGAAAAATTCGACCCGCACAAGCATCAAAGCATCAGCATGGTCGAGTCCGAGGCCGAGCCCAACACCGTGATTGGCGTGCTGCAAAAGGGCTACAGCCTGAATGACCGGATCCTGCGCCCGGCCCTGGTCAGCATCGCCAAACTGAAAACGCCGGCTTGATATTCCGTCCCGGCGACCAAACCTTCGAAGACAAAGGCATTTCTACTTTCGAGCAAAGGAACCAACATGGCAAAAATCATCGGCATTGACCTCGGCACCACGAACTCCTGTGTGGCCGTCATGGAAAACGGGCAGCCCAAGGTCATCGAAAACGCCGAAGGTGCGCGCACGACGCCTTCGATCGTCGCCTACATGGACGACGGCGAAGTCCTGGTCGGCGCGCCTGCCAAACGCCAGGCGGTCACCAATGCGAAAAACACCCTGTTCGCGGTAAAACGGCTGATCGGCCGGCGCTTCGCCGAGAAAGAGGTGCAGAAGGACATCGACATGATGCCCTACAAGATTTCACAGAACAGCAACGGCGACGCCTGGATCGAAGTGCGCGGCAAGAAAATCGCGCCGCCCGAAATCTCCGCGCAGGTGCTGATCAAGATGAAGAAGACCGCCGAAGATTATCTCGGCGAACCGGTCACCGAAGCGGTGATCACGGTGCCTGCCTACTTCAACGATTCGCAGCGCCAGGCCACCAAGGATGCGGGCCGCATTGCCGGGCTCGACGTCAAGCGCATCATCAACGAGCCGACCGCGGCCGCGCTGGCATTCGGCATGGACAAGAAGGAAGGCGACCGCAAGATCGCGGTTTATGACCTCGGTGGCGGCACATTCGACGTGTCCATCATCGAGATCGCGGAAGTCGACAAGGAGCACCAGTTCGAAGTGCTCTCCACGAACGGCGACACTTTCCTCGGAGGCGAAGACTTCGACCAGCGGCTGATGGACTACCTGGCCGACGAATTCAAGAAGGACCAGGGCATCGACCTGCGCAACGATGTGCTCGCGCTGCAGCGCCTGAAGGAAGCCGCCGAAAAGGCGAAGATCGAGCTTTCCTCCACGCAGCAAACCGAAGTGAATCTGCCCTACATCACGGCCGATGCCTCGGGACCCAAGCACCTGGCGATAAAGATCACCCGCGCCAAGTTCGAAAGTCTGGTCGAGGAACTGATCCAGAAGACCGTCGAACCCTGCCGCATGGCCATCAAGGATGCCGGCGTAAAGCTCGACGACATCGCGGACGTGATCCTGGTCGGCGGCATGACCCGCATGCCCAAGGTGCAGGACGCGGTGAAGGGCTTCTTCGGCAAGGAGCCGCGCAAGGACGTGAATCCTGACGAAGCCGTGGCCGTGGGTGCAGCGATCCAGGCCGGTGTGCTTCAGGGCGAAGTCAAGGATGTCCTGCTGCTC
>JAYVMZ010000219.1:0-3101 GCA_043758735.1 Betaproteobacteria bacterium | reverse complement strand
GACGGATCGCCGGCAGGCCGCCGCGGACCTGTTTGCCGCCAAGGAACGCGCCCTGGTAACGCTGGCTTCCATCGCCGACGGCGTCATCACCACGGACCCTGACGGGTGGGTCGAATACCTGAACCCGGTTGCCGAAAAACTCACCGGCTGGACCACCGGGAAGGCGCGCGGCCTGCCGATGCAGGCGATCCTGCGAATGGTCATTGAAGGCACCGGCAAGCTCGCGCCGAATCTCATCGAGACGATGTTGCGCGAGGAGCGCACGATCGAGGCGGCCTCCACGCTGCTGCTGGTGCGCAACGACGGGACCGAATTTCCCATCATGCAATCGGCCGCACCGATCCGAGCGCGCGGTGGAGAAATTACCGGCGTAGTGCTGGTGCTGCACGACGTCAGCCGCGAACGCCAGTACGTCGCCAAGCTCTCGTACCAGGCCAGCCATGATTCGCTGACCGGCCTCATCAACCGCGGTGAGTTCGAGGGCCGCCTGAGCCTCGCCCTGAACAGCGCCGCGCAGCTCGGGCGCCACCACGCGGTGATGTACCTCGATCTCGACCAGTTCAAGGTCGTCAACGATACCTGCGGCCATTCCGCTGGCGATCAGCTCATGCGCCAGGTCACCGCCGTCCTGCAGCGCCGCTTGCGCGAGGGCGATACGCTGGCGCGCCTGGGCGGCGACGAGTTCGGCGTGCTGCTGGAGAATTGCGCGCCGGACAACGCGCTGCGCATCGCCGACGGCCTGCGCCAGACCGTCATGGACTGCCATTTCGCCTGGGAAGCCCGCTCCTTCAACATCGGCGTCAGCATCGGACTGGTCAATGTTGCGGATGGCATGTTTACGCTGACCGACGTCCTCAGCGCGGCCGACAGCGCGTGCTACATGGCCAAGGAAAAAGGCCGCAACCGCGTGCAGGTCTATCACGCGGGGGATACCGAACTGTCGATGCGCCAGGGCGAAATGGAATGGATCGGGCGCCTGCAGAAGGCCCTCGACGAAGACCGCTTCGTGCTCTACTCGCAGGACATCGCCGTGCTGGACCCCGCGCGCAAGACCGAGGACCACTGTGAAATCCTGATCCGCATGCTCGACGAAAAAGGCGAACTGGTGCCGCCCATGGCCTTCATTCCGGCGGCGGAACGCTACAACCTCATGCCTTCCATCGACCGCTGGGTGGTGCGCAACGCCTTCGCCATCATTGCCCGCGAGCAGGCGGAGAACGCGGGACGGCTAGCAGTCTTCGCCATAAACTTGTCGGGCGCATCGATCAGCGACGAACGCTTCCTGGATTACATTCGCGAGCAGTTCGCTCATTTTGCTGTATCGCCGCAGAGCATCTGCTTCGAGATCACCGAGACTGCGGCCATTGCCAAACTCGACAAGGCCACGTATTTCATGAACCAGCTCAAATTGCTGGGTTGCCTGTTTTCCCTGGATGATTTCGGCGCGGGAATGTCGTCGTTCGCATACCTGAAGCACCTGCCGGTGGACTTCCTGAAGATCGACGGCGGCTTCGTCAAGGACATGGCTGACGATCCAATCGATCGTGCCATGGTCGCCGCGATCAACAGTGTCGGCCATGTCATGGGCAAGCAGACCATTGCCGAATTTGCCGACGGCGAACGCGTCATCCAGTTGTTGCGTGAAATGGGCGTCGATTTCGCGCAGGGCTATGGCGTCGCGAAGCCGTGTCCGTTCGGCCCGCGTCTGCGTGTCGCCGCTTCCGGCTGAGCGGTAAGTTCTTCCGCAATTCCCCGCGGCAATTTTACCGATGATGCGCGCGTCATCGGGCATTCACCCGGCATCAGGAACCCCCCCGGGGGGGTCGTAAATCTCCTATACCGCGGCAGCACCTCACTATGTAACCTATTTTCACTGCGAGCCAATCGCCGAAATTAACTTAGTTAACTGATTCGAAGAGATAATTTTGCAAATCTATCAAAGTGTGAGATTTGACTTTGCATTTCACACCAAGGCATGGTTACGCACGAGGGTCGAAATTCCGTTTTTTGACTAAACCACCACCTAGGAGAAAAAGTATGGGTTCGATGAACGAAGTGTCCTCCCCCCACTGGGTTGAATCGCTGAATGGCTATGTCAAACCTTACTGGGACGACCTGCTGCAGGGCGACTGGTGCGAAGGCGTTGCCAACACGCGCCTGACGGTGCCGGAAATGCGCGGCTGGATCCTGCAGGTTTATCCGTTCATCCATGCTTTTCCAAAGTTCCTGGCCGAGGGCCTGATCAAGGTGGAGGACGATTACTCCCGCTCCTTCCTGATCGACAACATCCGCGTCGAGAAAGCGCACGCCGAACACTGGATCTGGATGGGGATGGGCTTCGGCCTCACGCGCCAGGAAATGCTCGATGCTGCCGACGGCACCAGGCCGATCCTGCGGGACGTGCAATCGCTGACCGACTGGATCTGGTACATCAACACCAAGGGTTCGATGGCCGAAGCGATTGCCGCGACCAGCTTCGCGATCGAAGGCATTGCCGGCGACATCGCGCGCAAGGTGGTGAACGGCTTCGAAGCCTACCGCGACATGCCGGGCGTGCAGATGGGCCCGAAAACCTACAAGTGGTTCCGCGAACACGCCCACTACGACGACGAGCATCCGAAAATTGCGATGGAAATCGTCAAGCGCTACGCCACGACCGAGCGCATGCAGACCAAGGTGATGCTCGCCGCCAAGCGCAGCGTCCAGCTCCTGCAAAACGCGCTGGAGACCGGCTACAAGGCCTACTCGGTGTCCGACGCGTCAGTGGTTCCACAAAGTGAACTGCGCGCCGGAGACAAACGCGCCGAGCGGCGCAAGGGCCAGTTGCTCGTTGCCTTCCCGGAACGCCGTTTCAGCGATCGCCGCGGCCGCCAACACCGCGCCGTCGCATGAGATAAAAAAGCGCGAAGGAGAGGTTTTACCCCGGACGGGCACTGTGAGGTGCCCGTCAGTTTTTTGAGTCAGCGGTCTGGCCCGAGGCGTTGCGCAGCGCCAGCTGCGCCGTCACCGAATCGATCAGGTCGTCGAAATGACGCAGTGCTTCGGGCGGGCCGTTGAATTCGATCCAGACCTTGCCGCCGGAAGGACGGATCACGAGGATC
>JAYVMZ010000218.1:0-16749 GCA_043758735.1 Betaproteobacteria bacterium | reverse complement strand
AGCATATCAAGCACATCCTCGCCGGTATCGGCCCACCTCAACATCGTCGATTCCTCGCAAATCCTGCGCATGGAATCGGCTAACTGCGGTTTTTAGGTTTATTGGTCCGGGGCAATCGGCAGGGAATTTGCGGACGCCCTCACTGAACGGGGTCGCGCAGGCGTCAAAGTTCATGTCCTCCTCGATTGGGTCGGCAGCAACAAGATGGATGCGAAGCTGCTCGCCGAGATGGAGAAGGCCGGAGTCCAGATAAAAAAATATCACAAGCTGAACTGGTATCAACTGGGTAAATTGAACAACCGCACACATCGCAAGTTGCTGGTCGTCGATGGGTGGGACGGTTTCACGGGCGGCGTCGGTATAGCAGATGAATGGACTGGCCATGCACAAGACCCCGAGCATTGTCGCGATTCGCACTATCACGTCCAGGGTCCGGTAGTCGGGCAGATGCAGGCGGTCTTCATGGACAACTGGATCAAGGTCAGCGGTGACGTGCTCCACGGGTCCGATTATTTCCCTCTTTTGAAACCGGCCGGCGGCGGGAAAGAACACGTGTTCAGCAGCTCTCCGTCCGGGGGAAGCGAAAGCATGCGATTGATGTACTTGCTCGCGATCACCGCCGCCAGCCACTCCGTTCACCTGTCTACGCCTTACTTCGTTCCCGATATATTGACGAGCAATGCAATAGCCGACGCCGCAAAGCGCGGGGTCAATGTCCAGATCATTACGGTCGGCAGCCACGGCGACAGCGAGACAGTAAGGCGTGCGTCGCGCGCACGCTGGGGTCCCCTGCTCGAGGCCGGTGTGGAAATCTATGAGTATCAACCGACCATGTACCACTGCAAGGTGATGATCGTGGATGCGCTGTGGGTAACGGTTGGCTCGACGAATTTCGACCCTCGCTCCTTTCGCTTGAACGATGAGGCCAATGTGAGCTTCTTCGACACCGATTTCGCTCAGCGTCACCTCGACATTTTCAGGCAGGACCTGGAGCGTTCCCGACGCGTCACCTTGCAGGAATGGAAGGACCGGCCGCTTGTCGAAAAATTCTAGGAACATGCCGCTTCACTCCTGGGCTCGCAGCTATAGGATCGAAGTGCCCGAACATTGAAGCCGCTTTTGGTCGCCCTCGCCATGTTTTACATCCCGGCTCTGTCGACTGGCGCGACGGGACCACAGCCCCCATGCGGCACGGTCGCGGCGCCGGCGCGCGGACTTCGGTCCGGCGGAGATGACGGCGGGCAGCGAACTGTATTACTGGGAGAACGACAGCAGGTCGGGCAAGGTCGTCCACCAAATGACCGTGCTTGTGCGCAATCCCGCTCGCCTGGTTATCGCAATTGAAAACCGGACGCCGGTCCGCTTCCTGCTCATGACCTTGTTCGATCCCGGAGCGCTCCAGTCGGTGGAGTTCTTCGATCTCGTTTCACCCGGGGTCTGGAACCTCTACCTGATGACCCGAACGGGCGAAGGGGCCAGCGCGCTCGCAGGCGGTCATGATGCTTCTTACGTCAATCGCGCGGTGGCAATCTTCCGCCATCTCGCTGGCGTAAAGACGGATGAGGAACCCCCTGCATCGCCTTAGCGCAAACCAGCCATGCAGAGGCTACCTCGCCCACTGCTCGCCATGAGCCGACCGGACGCGGTAACGCTCTATGCAAGGCGCCCAAACAAGACGGGCGCTGACCGGTTTGAACTCGAACCCAATGCCACGCTCTAAGCTTGCGGATCCAATTCCGGATCGAATTCCAGGAGATCATGATGACAAAAACAATTGCCGCCGCGACTGCCGGTCTGTGCGCCCTTACCCTGAGCCTCGGCGCATACGCCGCAAGCGACGAATACAAGGCGGCTAAAAAACAAGCCGAGGCCGACTACAAAATGGCCAAGGTCGAGTGCAAAAAACACAGTGGCACCGAGATGAAACACTGTATGAAAACAGCCAAGGCCGACCATGAGGCCAGGGAAGACAAGCTGAAGGCCATGAAATAGCGCGGCCGCAGTTTTTTCACGAAAGGTTCGTGCACGACACGATGCCGCCCCAGGGCGATCCCCGGGGCGGCGGTGATTGTCATGGCTCCGCCGGGAGGGATGACAACTGCCGCAAGCCTGCAAGGATGCCTATTCCCGATGTGCCGCAACCAGGTGAACGGCCCCGGCTGATCTTAAGCGGCGCGACCTATCGCCTCGATATGCTCGCTCGGCGATCACGGCGATGGCGGGCCCGTTCCGCTTATTTGTCCGGTTTATCTCCGGCGCCGCACAACCGGATCAATGCACCAGCTGGTTGATTTCTATGATCGGCAGCAGTATCGCGAGCACGATCATCAGCACGACGCCTCCCATTACCAGAATCATCACCGGCTCGAGCAAGGTGAGAAAGACGGCCAGGCGCCGCTCCAGCGCCTGGGTTTCCAGGTGCGCGGCGCGCCCGAGCATCTGCTCTAGCTTCCCGCTCACCTCTCCACTCGCCACCAGATGGATCAGCAGGGGCGGGAACGCGCGCGTTTCCCCGAGCGCGCGGGCAAGGCCCGTGCCTTCGCGCACCCGCTCGATCGCGCGCTCGATGGCGTCTCTCATCACCAGATTGGTCATCACCCGCGCACCGGAAGCCAGTGCGGAAAGCAGCGGCACGCCGCCACCGACCAGGATGGCGAGCGTGCTGGCGAATCGCGAGGTGTTGACACCGCGAATCAGCGATCCCAGCCAGGGCAGGCGCAACAGGAAGGCATGCCAGCTGCGCCTTGCCGCATCGCGGCGAAGCACCATGCGCGCGGTGACCGCCACGCCGATGATCACGGCGACGATGTACGGCCACGTCGCGCGCAGGAAATCGCTCAACGCAATCAGCGCGCGCGTCAACAGCGGCAGGGTTTGCCGCGATTGCTGGAACACCTGCACTACCTGCGGGACCACATAGACCAGCAGGCCGGTGACAATCGATAGCGCCACGATGGTAACCAGAATGGGGTACAGCAGTGCGAGGCCGGTTTTCTGTTTCAGCGCCTGCCGTGCGTCGAGATAATTGGCGAGATGTTCCAATACCGTCGGCAGCGCGCCGGATTCCTCACCGCCGTGCACCAGCGCCCGGTAGAAATCCGGAAAGCTCTTTTCATAGGCGCCGAGCGCCACCGCCAATGAACTGCCGGCTGTGACTTCGGTCTTGACTCCGGTCAGTACTTCCCGTGTAGTGGGCTCGGTAGCCGCTTCGATCAGCGCGTTCAGCGATTGTTCCATGGTCAGCCCGGATGCGAGCAAAGTCGCCATCTGCCTGGTCAACAAACTCAACTCGGCAGGAGAGATGCTGCGCGCCCAGCCCTGCCGGGCGCGCTCGCGTGCGTTGACCGGACCGAGCATCGAAGGCAGCAGGCCTTGCGCCCGCAACTGCGTACGCGCCTGCCGCGCCGTATCGGCCTGCACTACGCCTGATACCGTGCGGCCGGCCGCGTCGAGCGCCTGATATTGGAATGCTTCCATCAGTGATTCATCTCAATCAACTCTCACCGCAGAGGACGCGGAGGACGCGGAGGAAAACCAGGAACAAGGAAGAACTTTCGGGAGCGAAAAAACCAGTTCGGTGCGGAATCGACCACAGCTGCCATAATTTTTTCTGTCGGAATTTTTGCCTTTGTCTTTCCTTTGCGTCCTCCGCGTCCTCTGCGGTGAGCGCTTGTCTGGCCCTGGCATGATCTATTCGCGCGTGACGCGCACGACTTCTTCGAGGCTGATCACGCCCTGTGCGGCCCAGCGCATGCCGTCTTCGCGCAGCGAGCGCATGCCGCTGGCCATGGCATGCGCGCGCAATGTCTGCTCGGAGGCGCGATCGTGAATCAGCCGGCGCAATTCGTCGCCGACCGCCAGCAATTCGTATATGCCGGTGCGGCCGCGATAACCGGAGCGATTGCACGCGGCGCAGCCTTGCGCCGAGTAAAGGGTTCCGTCAGTCGGGGCGAGGCCGAGCGCGCGCAATTGCGCCGCATCGGCGACAAAGGGCTTGCGGCATTCCATGCACAGCCTGCGCACCAGGCGCTGCGCCACCACGCCGATCAGGCTGGAGGCGAGCAGGAAAGGCTCGACGCCCATGTCCACCAGCCGCGTGACCGCGCTGACTGCATCGTTGGTATGCAGCGTGGCGAATACGAGATGTCCGGTAAGGCTCGCCTGGACCGCGATCTGCGCCGTTTCGAGATCGCGGATCTCGCCGATCATGACCACATCAGGGTCCTGGCGCAGGATGGTCCTCAGCGCCAGTGCGAAGCTCATCTCGATCCGCGCATTGACCTGGGTCTGGCTGATGCCATCGAGGTCGTATTCGATGGGATCCTCGACGGTCATGATGTTCAGCGCGGTGGCGTCGAGCCGCGAGAGCGCGGCATAAAGCGTGGTGGTCTTGCCCGATCCGGTGGGACCCGTCACCAGGACGATGCCGTGTGGCTCGACGATGAGCCGGTCCATTTGCGCAAGCGTGGCGTCGTCCATGCCCAGGCGCGCGAGATCCAGCCGCCCGGCCTGCTTGTCGAGCAGGCGCAGCACCGCTCTTTCCCCGTGCCCGGTGGGAATCGTCGACACGCGCACGTCCACCGGCTTGCCGGCAACGCGCAGCGTGATGCGGCCATCCTGCGGCAGGCGTTTTTCCGCGATGTCGAGCTGCGCCATGATTTTCACGCGCGAAACGATCGCCCCGTGCAGGGCGCGCGCCAGTTCGATCAGGTCGCGCAGCGTGCCGTCGATGCGCAGGCGCACCACCGAGCGCGTTTCAAACGGCTCGATGTGGATGTCGGAGGCGCCATCGCGCAGGGCCTGCGTGAACAAGGCATTGATCAGCCGGATCACCGGCGCGTCGTCCTGGCTTTCGAGCAGATCCTCGATCCTGGGAATTTCCTGCAGCAATCGGGACAAATCCATGTCCTGTGCCAGGTCGCCGGCCAGCGCCGCCGCGCCGGAATCGGAGCCGTTGTAGGCCACCGCGATCAACTCGTCGAACTGCCCGGCATCGATGCGGCGGGTGTGCAACGGCACGCCCAGTGCGCGGCGCAGTTCGGCCAGCGCGCCCGCGCGCGCATCGTTGCGCACCGCCACCTGCGCCAGATCATCATCCATGGACGTGACGACGACGCCGTTGGCCTTGGCAAACGCGTAGGGAATTTTAATCGCCGCCCGGTTCATCAGTTGCGCCCTCCTTCGCGATAGGGCTTGGTCTCGACCTGAGGCCGGATCGTCAGCGCCGGTCTGGGCGGCAGCGTAGGCGACGGCACATCGGGCAGCACCACGTCGTGCACGGGCCTGGCCTTTTCTTGCTCGCCCAGGATGTAGTCGTAGCGCTCGCCGGTGTACGCCCCGGAATCTTCGCTGTTGCGCACAAGCGTGGGTCGCAGGAAGATCATCAGGTTGGTCTTGGTATGCGAGCGTGTCTTGTAACGGAACAGGGCGCCCAGAATCGGGATGTCTCCGAGCACCGGCACCTTCTGCACGCCATCACTGACGGTATCCTGGATCAACCCGCCGATGACCACAATCTGCTTGTCGTCGACCAGAACGGTCGATTCGACCGCGCGCTTGTTGGTGATGACCCCGGCGGCATTCGCCTTGTCGTCGACGCTGGAGACTTCCTGATAGATCTGCAGCCGCACCGTGCCGCCTTCCGAGATCTGCGGTTTGATCTGCAGTGTGAGCCCCACGTCATGCCGGTCGACGGTCTGAAACGGTGTGGGGGTCGTGCCCGTACCCGACACCGCGTACTGGCCGGTGATGAACGGAACGTTCTGGCCGATGATTATTTTCGCCTCTTCATTGTCCAAGGTCAGCAGCGTCGGGGTCGAAAGAATGTTGGCATTGGCATCTGTTTCCAGGGCGCGGGCCAGAACGCCGAGGTTGAGAATCGGGCCAATGCCGGGTATCGAAACCTGGCCCTTGACGATGCCGATGTTGAGTCCGGCGCCGGCCGTCGCCGGATTCTGGGAGATGCCGATGATGTTCTGGCCGGCGGTGCCGAAATTGGTGCCGCCGAAAGGCTGCGTCGTGGTTTTCCCCAGTCCACTCAGGTCCTGCCACTGGATGCCGAATTCAGCGGCCTTGCTCGCCGTGACTTCCACGATCAGCGCCTCGACATAGACCTGCGCGCGGCGCACGTCGAGTTTTTCCAGCGCCGCCCGGATATTGTTGTAGATCGCGTCAGGCGCGGTGATGATGATCGAGTTGGTGGCCGCATCGGCCTGAATGATGCCTGCGACCGCCACCGGGGCGGCGCTCTGGTTGTTGGCAAAGGAGCTCTGGCCACCCTGGTTTTGTGCCGAAGTGGCCGTGGGGCCCCCGAGTGTGGCCGGCGTCATCGGGCGCGAAGCGGGCGCTGCACTCGAGGCCCCCGGTGCGCCACTTTCCCCCTGATAAATGGCCCGCAACGTCTCCGCAAGCTTCACCGCTTCGGCATTCTTCAGATAAACCACATGAATGTTGCCGCCCGCACTTGTGGGATTGTCGAGAATGCCGATAAATTTACGCAGGCGGGCAAGGCGTGCGGGGTCGCCCGAGCGCACCAGCAAACTGTTCGAACGCGCGTCCGCAACGATCGTCAATCGCTGGTTGGGTTCAGCTCCAGCCGCCTGGGCCTGCGTTTCCGTAAACAGGCGATTGGCGGTTTGCGCCACGTCGACCGCCGAGGCGTATTGCAGCGCAATGACCACCGGATCGACCCCGCCGGGCTGGTCGATCGAGTCGATGATCCTTTCCAGGCGCTGAAGGTTGTTGGCATAGTCGGTGATCACCAGCGTATTGCTGTTCTGGTACGCGAAGATGGTGTTGTTGGGGGCGATCAGTGGACGCAGGATCGGCACCATCTGCGTCGCCGATTCGAACTTCAGCGTGAATACCCGGGTCTCGATGCGGTCGCCGCCGGTGTGCGCCGTGTCCGATGGGCCGGTCGTCGGGCCCGAATGCAGCTTGGCATCGGCCTCGGGCACGATCTTGACGATGCCCCGGTCCTCGACCGCGGCAAAACCCTGCAGGCGCAACGCCGACAGGAACATGTCGTACACGAAAGCCCGTGCCACCGGCTTCGCCGAAACGATGTTGATCATGCCTTTGACGCGCGGGTCGAGCAGGAAGTTCTTGCCGGTGATTTCGCTTACCACCTTCACCACGCCTTCGATTTCGGCATTGACGAAGTTCAGCGTGACGACATCCGGATTTTCGCGCGCGGATTGCTTCGCACCGGGGGCGCCTTTGGCGTCCGCTTTCCCGGGACGCGTCGCAGGTGCGCCCTGCTTGACGGACGGATTCTCCGGCATCGCATTGGCGGGGCCGGGCGTCGGCTCCTGGATTGCGGCGGAAATTGGTGGCGCCGTAGCGGACGGACGTGGCGTCGACGGTTGCGCCGGTCCCGGATTTGGCGGCGCCGTTTCCGCTGGCTTAGCGGCGCCGCTCGATTTGGCGCCGGCGGCGCCTGGACGCAGGTCGGGCCTGACCCTGGGGTCGTCCTGGGAATGCGCGGGCCATGCCTGGCAAATCGCCAATACGATCGCCAACCAGGGCAGTTTACTTTTTGACCGGCAACACTTCATTTTTACTTTCGGGGACACCTTATTTTTACTTTCGGGGACACCTTCGGCGGGGATTACAAATCCGCGGCGGAGATTCAGTGGTTGGCTCGCATAGGAGCGGGTTCCGGCGCTGCGCTCTTCTCCGGCCAGGCCAGTGTTTCACGGAGCGCGCCACGTTCCAGAATGATCTGGTCGAACCCAACTTTCGCGAGCCGAATGCCAGGGACAACCTCCTCTCCCTCCGGCACGGCGAGAATTTCTTTCGATTCGAGTTGCACCACCGCGTATCCGCGACGCCCCTCGGTGGCCGCAACGATGCCGAGCAGCCTGATCGCGCTTCCGCTCGGCGCAGTGTTGTTCCGATCCAGTTGCACGATGCCGAAAAGCACGCCGGCGGAGGGGCCGCCCCCCGCTTCCGCGGCAGCCTGCGTGCGCGCTTCCGGGCGCGGTGCAAGCCATGCCCAGCCCCAGTATGCTGCCACGTAACCGAGCAAGGCGAGCGCGGCTACGGTCACCAGGACGATCACGGCAGTCTGCGGGAGATTCGACCGGTCAAGCGATAGTTGCAGCATCGTTCGTTCTTTCGCGCGCCGGCACGAAGGGTCGCGGCGCGCAGTGATCGGCTGACGGGGAAGCCCCCGCGCGATACAAAGACTAAGGTGAAAGCTCACCGGCGTATGTACGCTAGCGAACAGAGCGCGCCAGGGCAAATAGTATATATTGGCTTATCTGGCCGGATCGGGAAAACTCGAACGACCCTTCAGATCAACGCATTACAAGGAGGGGTCAATGAAGGCAGCGACCGGGCAAAATGGTTTCACGTTGCTCGAAGTGATGGTGGTGGTCGTGATTCTCGGCATCCTCGCCGCCCTGGTGGTGCCGAAAATCATCAGCCGTCCCGACGAGGCGCGAGTCATCGCCGCGAAGCAGGACATCGCGAGCCTGATGCAGGCGCTCAAGTTATACCGGCTGGACAACCAGCGCTATCCCTCGACCGAACAGGGATTGCAGGCGCTGGCAGCGCAGCCGACGACGGCCCCGCTCGCGCCCAACTGGAAGTCGGGCGGCTATGTCGAGCGCCTGCCGCGGGATCCGTGGGGCAATCCCTACCAATATCTGAATCCCGGGGTCCATGGCGAGATCGACGTCCTGAGTTTTGGCGCTGATGGCGCGCCCGGCGGCGAAGGCAACGATGCCGACATTGGATCGTGGATGCTTTAGGAACGAGTGATTGGGCGATTGGGCAATAGGGCGATTTGGTGAATGGATGATGAAGGCCAGTTCGCAAGCGATCGGACGATTGACAATCACTGGATCGCTCAATCGCTCTGTGCGCAGCCGGGGATTCACGCTCATCGAGATGCTGGTGGTGCTGTTGATCATGGGTCTGTTTGTCGGCCTGGTGAGCAGCATCGCGAAGCCCGACGACCGGGCAATGCTACGCGTCGAAGCCGAGAGGCTTGCGCAACTGCTGGACCTTGCCGCGACGAAGGCACGCCTGACCGGCCGGTCCATCGCCTGGACGTCCGACGGACCGGGCTACCTCTTCTGGCAGTTCGGGGACGATGCTTACTGGGCCGAGATCCGCGACGACGACACGTTGCGCGCGCGCACGCTGCCGCAGGGCATGACCCTCTCCGGCCTGCGCATCGAGAATCTGCGCCCGCCGGAGCAGATGCGCCTGGAATTCAATCCGTACAGCGCGACGCTTTCCTTCAGCGTCGAAATGGCCTTCGGTGCCGAGCACTTCACGGTGACGGGCTCGCCGATCGGCGAAGTACGCGTGCTGCCGGAGCAGGAAAAACGCAATGGCTGATCCGCGCGGCGGCGGGCGCAATGGCTTTACGCTGGTCGAGGTGCTGGTCGCCCTCGCCATCATCTCGATCGCGCTGCTCGCCGCGCTGCGCGTCGCCGGCGGCGGCACCAACAGTGCCGGTGAACTGCGCGCGCGCCTGCTCGCCGGCTGGGTCGCGCAGAATATTCTGGCGGACCAGCGCGCCCGCGCGCAATGGCCTTCGCCCGGTATACAGCGCGGCACGCAACGCCAGGGCGGCATTGAATTCGCCTGGCGCGAGGAAATCATCGCCACGCCGAACGCCGCGTTCCGGCGCGTCGACATCCGCGTGTTCGCCGCACCCGAGGAAGCCCATTCTCTCGCGCACCTTACCGGCTTCGTCGTCAATCCGCCGGCCAACAAATGAAAACAGCGGCAATCATTCGACTGCGCGGTTTCACCCTGATCGAGCTTCTCGCCGCGCTCCTCATCCTCTCGGCTCTGGCGCTGATGTCCTACCGCGGGCTCGGCGCCGTACTCGACGCGCGTGATCACGTCACCAAGGAAACCAACCGGTGGCGCCGCGTGGCGGCCTTCTTTGCGCGCTTCGAACGCGACGTGCAGCTGGCGGCGCCGCGTCCGGTACGATCCGCCGCCGGCAACGTGCCGGCCTGGCGCGGAACACCTGACGTGACACACGAGCCGCGACTGGAATTCAGCCGCTTTGCTTCGGTCGAAGGCATGGACAGCCCGCGGCGGCTCGCATACTCGTTGAACGACCGTCAGGAAATCGAGTTATGGCTGTGGCCGGCTCTCGATCCCGCACCCAATACGCTGCCCGTGCGCTACCCAGTACTCGCGGGCGTCACCGCATTCGATTTGCAATACCTCAATTCCAACTTCACATGGGTGGATGCGTGGCCGGGTTCGGCAAGCGATCCGCTTATACCCCGCGCCGTGCGGCTGCGCATCGTCCTCGTCTCCGGCGAGGAACTGGTGCGTTTGTTCGCACTGAACTCATGAATGCGCAACAACGCGGCGTGGCCATCGTTCTCGCCATGGGTGTGGTCGCGATGGCCACCATGGCGGCCACCGCGATGATGATCACGCAGAGCACCTGGTCGCGCGAGAGCGAACTCACGGCCGATAATGTGCAGGCACAGACCCTGGTACAGGCGGGCGTGGATTGGGCGCGCGCGGTGCTGAGCGATGATCGCCGCCTGGGCGACATCGATCATCTCGGCGAGCCGTGGGCAATGCGTTTGCCGCCGATGTCGGTCGAAAGCGGCGAACTCGCCGGTTACATCGAAGACCAGCAAGGCCTGTTCAACCTCAACAATCTGGTGAAGGGCGGAAAGGTGAACCTTGCGCAGCTTGCGCATTTCCAGCGCCTGCTTTCCCTGTTGGGTTTGCCCGCTGCCCTTGCCGGCACGCTGGCGGACTGGGTCGACGCAGACAGCGAGCCGCAACCGCAGGGCGGCGCCGAAGATGAAACGTACCTGGCGCTGCAGCCACCCTACCTCGCAGCCAATCGCCCGCTGGCCGACGTGGCGGAACTGGCCCTGGTGCGGGGCTTCGACGACGGCGTGCTCGCACGCCTGCGTCCGTTCGTGACCGCACTGCCGGTGTTCACCGCCGTGAACGTGAACACCGCGCCGCCTGAAGTTCTCGCCGCCGTCATCGACGGCCTGGGTCTGGACGGCGCGCGCGACCTGGTCGCGCAGCGCAGCCGCGGTTATTTTCGCGACCGCAACGATTTGCTCAGGCATCTTCCCCAGGGAATCCTGGTGGCGGTTGACGACCTTTCCTTCGGAAGCGATTACTTCATGGCACGCGTGCGCGTGACCATCGGCAGCGCGCAGGCGCGCGGCACGGCGCTGCTTGCGCGCGGGAATATCGGCACCTGGCCGGCGATCATCTGGCGCAAAGCGCTATGAGCCTGCTGCGCATCTACGTCTCGCCGCTCGATCCGCCACAGCGCTGCCAGTGGGCGCTCGTCAACGGCCGCGAACCGGTTTCCGGCGAAGGCCGGATTGCGGATTTGCCACGGCGCGCCGAGCGTATCCAACTGGTGATTCCCGCCGCGCAGGTGCTGCTCACGCGCGCGCGCGTGCCGCAGGGTGCGCGCCGCCCCGGGTCGGTGCTTGCGTTTGCGGTGGAGGAAAAGACCGCAGGCGAGCCCGATGCCAACCAGGTGATCTGGCTCGGCGCCGTCGGCGACGAAGACGCACTCGCGGTCATCGACAAGGCGGGCCTGGCGCGCTGGCGCGATGCGCTCGACGCCATCGGCATTCGGGGCTACGAGGTTCACTGCGAAACGCTGTTCCTGCCCTGGGCCACCGGCGAATGGGGCCTCGCCTGGGATGGTCGCGAAGGATTTGTGCGCACCGGAGAATTCGAGGGCGCGGCGACCGATTGCGGCGATCGCGAAACACCGCCGCTGTCGTTGCGCCTGATGCTCGAAGAAGCCGATGCACATAGCGCCGGGCCGACCTCGATTGCAATTTATACGACCGCGCCCGACGCGGCGCCCGATCTCGATGCATGGACGCGCGAGCTCGGCATTGCCGTGCGTCTCGCAGGCGCCTGGGATTGGCGCACCGCGCCTGCCGACGCCGGCGTCAGCGTGGCGCAGGAGCGGCAACGCTGGCGCGCCTTCTCCGGCGCGGTTTCCGGGCTGCGGCCGGCTGCCTGGGTCTTCGGTGCCGCACTCGCGATCCACGCAGTCGCACTGGTCGTCGATTGGACGTCGCTTGCCAGCGAGCAGCGCGCCCTGCGCCAGCAAATGGAGTTGCGCTTTCGCACCGCCTTTCCCGACGCGGTCGCGGTGGTGGATCCGGCGCTGCAGATGCGCCGCAAGCTCGTCGAGGCGCACCATGCCGCGGGCCAGCCCGATAGCGGCGATTTCCTGCCGATGATCGAGAAAGTGGCTGCGGGCATGAAGGGCCTGCCCGCGGCGGGCTTGCGCATCGTGTCCTATGAGAGCGGACGCATGACGCTCGAACTTGCCGGCGGCGACGAGGCGGCCGTGCAACGCATCGTGATGCGCCTGGTTCAGTCGGGCCTGAGTGTCGAACCCGCTGCGGCCATGAAACGTCCGGGCAGCGCAACGGTAGTGATCACCGTGCGCGCATCATGAGAGCGCGGCTGCGCAGGCTCTGGGAATCACGGGCACCGCTGGAGCGGGCGATCATCGCTACGATGGCATTGGTATTGGGGGCCGCCCTGTATGCGGGGTTCGTACACTCGGCCGGACGCGCCCGCACGCAATTGCGCGCAAGCGTTACCACGCTGCGGGCGCAAGCGGCCCGCGTAGACCAGCAGGCTGCTGAACTGGGTCGCCTGCGCACCGCACCTGTCGTCTCGGCGTCGCGGACCGATCTGCGCACGCTGGTGCAAGCCCAGGCTGCTGAAGCCGGCCTGTCGCGCGCCCTGGTACGCATCGATGCCCCGGACGCCGATCAAGTGGTCGTGGTATTCGGCGCGGTGGCGTTTGCGGACTGGCTCAACTGGATTTCAACTTTGAAATCGCAGCAAGTCCGCCTCGATACCTGCCGCATCGAAGCGCTTTCCACGCCGGGCCTGGTCAGCGTGACGGCGACCCTGGTCCGCGCGAAACCGCAATGAAGCGCTGGAGCATGCTCGCAATCGGGCTCGGCTCTTTCGCCGTCACTCTCATCGCCACCGCGCCTGCGACGCTGGTCGACGGCGGCCTGCAACGCGCAAGCCAGGGCCGGTTGCGGCTGGCCGAAGCGCAAGGCACGCTATGGTCGGGATCGGGACAGGTCGAGATTCGCGATGTGGTCGGTCTAACCGGCGTCACCAGAAGCATCACCTGGCGCGTCATGCTCGCATCGTTGTTGCGCGGACATCTGGTTTGCGAAGTCGCGCTGGAGCAGCCGGAGAGGCGTTTTCCCGTGACGATATCGTTATCGCGCATTGAAATGGAAAACGCCGACATCACCCTGCCGGCCTCGGTGCTTGCCCTGGGCGTGCCCAAGCTGGCGCCACTCGGCCTCACCGGCGACGTGCTAATCCACGTGGCGCACCTGTCCATCGCGCGCGATACGATGGAGGGCAACGCGACCCTGCAGTGGCGTGCAGCCGGCTCGGCTCTGACACCCGTCTCGCCGCTGGGGGATTATGAAGTGCGTCTCGATGTCGAAGGCATGACGGTTCACGCTTACCTGCGCACCATCGAGGGCCCGCTTGTGCTGGAGGGCGATGGATCGTGGAAGCGCGGCTCGAGTCCTGTATTCCAGGCGATGGCGCGCGTGCCGGCGCAGCACCGCCAACAGCTCGCACCGCTGCTTCGCCTGATCGCCGTCGAGCGCGACGAAGGACGCTTCGAACTGCAGCTCAATTGAAGTTCGCGCCGGACCCCCGCGGGGAAAAAAGGACCCGATGCGGGTCCTTTCTTAATTGCTTCGCTGGCACATTCCCGAATTTCCAACCCACCGACCCAGTAAAAAGGACCCGGTCCGGGTCCTTTTTACGTTCTGCGGGTTCAGGTTTCCGAATCGGCACTCAGCCTTTCCGGCCTGCCTTGCTGTTACTACGGACCGACGGTATTCGTATCGAGATTGACTGCGGTGCCCGCCGACAATTTTCCGTTTATCCTTGCGCCAGTCTTCATGGTGATCGAGGTCTGGGACAGCAAAGTACCCTTGAATTGCGAGGTCGTTCCAAGGTCCGCCGCTGCGAAAGTCGCCCAGTACACGTTTTGCGCCCGCGCGCCGCCGGCCAAGTTCACGTGGCAGAGCAGCGAATTGCCGGCGAATGCGATCATCGCCAGCGACGTCAGAATCAAAATTCGCGGTCGTGAAATCATTCTGGAGAACGGATCTTCGATATGCATGATCGATTCCTGGCGGGGGCACTTACCGACGCAGACGAATTGCAGGGATAATCACGACACTTTCCCATGAAAACCCTGCTCACTGGACTGGTGCTGACGTTGTGGTCGCTGGCCGGCGTTGTCGGCGCGCAGGACGCCGACGCGTTCTTCAAGGGCGTGCAGGCCTATCGCGCGCACGACTATGTCCTCGCTGCGTCGTGGTTCGAGCAAGCGGCAGAGCAGGGTGACAGCGAGGCTCAGTTCCTCCTCGGGCGCATGCACTACGATGGCAACAGCCTGGCCACCGATTATGTCGCGGCCTACCAGTGGTTCGCGATTGCCGCGGAAAGCGGGCAGGCTGTGGCCAGCCGCTATCGTGACGGCCTGGCCGCAAGAATGACCGGAGAGCAGGTCACCGAAGGCGCTCGCCGCGCGGCAGCATGGCTTTCTCGGCATCCGCTCGCACAGAGACCGAAACAGGACTGACGCCAACCCCATGCGTCGTGACCGGTTTCTTGCCGTTGGATATGACCCTCTAAAAATGACCTCTGGACTTGTACGCCGTCACGCGGTCGCGGACTTCGCGACAATCTCGCCGACTACGGCGTAGGTGACGACCGGCTCGGCGATGCCTTTGACCGCCACTGCGGGCATCGGCGCCAGTTCGAAGCGCGGATCGAGCTTCTCGCGTACCGCTTCAGTCAGCAGGATGTCACGCCCATGCTCGCGCGTGAGTCCCTGCACCCGTGCGGCCAGGTTCAGCGTCGGGCCGACCACGGTGTACTCGCGCCGGTCGCGGCTGCCGATGAGGCCTGCGAGCCCCGGGCCGCGGTGGATACCGACACCGACGGCGATACGCGGCAGCCCCTCGCCCTCGAGTTCGCGGTTGTAGCGCGCGAGCGCGGCTCGGATGGCGAGCGCCGCCTGCGCCGCATCGTCGCACTGCCACGGGTTCGGCTCCAGTGCCCCGAAGAAGATGAGGATGCCGTCGCCGAGGAAGGTGCCGACGCGGCCGTGGTGCTCGGCAACGCTGTCGCTGACAAGCTGGAAATAGCCGTTCAGCACGCGCGCCAGCGTCGGCGGATCGAGCCGCCCGGACAGTGCCGTGTAGCCCACCAGGTCGGTGAACATGGCGGTGAACACCTTGTGCTCGGCAATACTCTCCGGCCCATCGGAAAACAGGCGTTCGACCACGCCGGCGGGCGCGAGCAACGCGCAGGATTGCTGCAAGCGCTGCAGTTCGATCGCATCCTGCTCGACGCGCGCGCGCAGCGCGCGCACCCGGTGCTGCTGCCAGAGGATCAGCCCGGCCGCGGCCGCCAGCACCAGCATGACGAGCAGGTAGGCGTTGCTCACGGCCGACGCGCAAGCGCCGCGCACAGCCGGCACACGGAATTCGCCAGTGCCACGACGCCGAGCGCCTCGACGAACTGCGCCGCCGAGATCTGCCTTCGCAGCTCACCTGCACGGCGCTGGATCTGGATCGGCTCGTACCAGATGGAGTCGCGCGCGAATGCGAGCAGCGCGGCCTCCTCGGCATCCCGACCCGGGCCGCCCAGGTGGGCGAGGATTCGCTCAGCAGCGGCGGGCGCCAATCCCTCGGCTTCAAGTACACGCGCGACCTCATCACAAGCGATCTGGCAGCCTAGTCCGTGGCCGATGACCGCGAACATGAGCGCCTTGGAGCGGCGGCTCAAAATGGCAGAGGCCCAAAGATTGTCGAGCGCGGAAGCAAGCGCGGGACCGATGGGCGAACCCTCGAACTGCAGCAGCAGGCCGGCGAATGGCCCGCCGGGTGGGTGCGCGAAGGAAGCCGGCTGTCCGCGCTTGCGCCAGCCCCGCATCATGCGCGCAGCCAGCGGGCGAAACAGGCGCATGAACCACCGGTCGGCGATTTGCTCCAGAGTGTACGGTGGCAGCGCCGGAATGGTGAAGATGCGGTTGAAGAACGCGACGCTGGCGACGACAAACGCGATCTCGCGGATTTCCGCATCGCTGTAGCCGGCCGCGCGCAGCGGTTCGAGGTCCTGTGGCGTCACCAGCGGGGTGGAGCGCGACATGCGGCGCGCGAAGCGCACGGCAACGGCCGCTTTGCGATCCAGATCGCCGCTGGCAAGGCGCTGCTCGAGCTGTTGCATGCGCTCCTCGCTCATGCCGAGGATGCGCAACTGCATGCGCGTGGCCGCGTAGCAGTAGCGGCAGGAGTGCTCCTGGCTCACGACCAGCGCAACCAGATCGACGGTGCGAAAGTCCAGATGTACCAACAGCCCGTTCTCTACGCCCAACCGGATCGCCACTCTCGCGAGCCAGGGACAGCTCAGGTAGTAGCGCGCCCAGCCCGGCGCGACGCCGGTTTCGCGGCGCAACGCAGCCACGGCCTGCCGGTCTGGCGCAGGCTCGAGCAGGCATTTGTCCCAAGTCACCTGGAGTAGCGGGCTCCCCATCGCGTAACTTTACCGCGAGCGCCGGCACTTTTCCACCACCGCCCAGGCAAACGTCCAATCATCCTAAAAACCGCAGTTAGCCGATTCCATGCGCAGGATTTGCGAGGAATCGACGATGTTGAGGTGGGCCGATACCGGCGAGGATGTGCTTGATATGCT
>JAYVMZ010000217.1:0-5636 GCA_043758735.1 Betaproteobacteria bacterium | reverse complement strand
GATGTCGGATCTGCCCATCCTGGCGATGGAAGAAGTCGAGACGTCGTACTACCTGCGCCTGCGCGTGCTCGACCGCCCGGGTGTGCTGGCAGACATTACGCGCATCCTCGCGGACCAGTCGATTTCGATCGACGCAATGGTGCAAAAGGAACCCAGCGAAGGGGAAGAGCAGGTGGACATCATCATGCTTACCCATTTGACGGTGGAGAAGAGCATCAACGACGCGATCAAGCGCATCGAATCCCTGCCGGCAATCTCCGGCAAGGTCACGCGCATCCGCTTGGAAGAACTTGGACGAAACTAGAATCAGCATGACTACTCACTACACCGGCCTCATCAATCGCTATCGCGACCGCCTTCCGGTCGGCGCGAATACGCCCATCATCACGCTCAATGAAGGCAACACGCCACTGATCGAGCTTTTCAACCTGCCGAAAAAGATCAGGAAGAACGTGCGCATCCTGGCCAAGTTCGAAGGACTGAATCCGACTGGCTCGTTCAAGGATCGCGGCATGACGATGGCGGTTAGCAAGGCCGTAGAGGCCGGTGCCCGGGCGATCATTTGCGCCTCTACCGGCAATACCTCGGCGGCCGCGGCCGCCTACGCGGCGCGCGCTGGAATTGCGTGCTTCGTGTTGATCCCGGAAGGCAAGATCGCGCTCGGAAAATTGTCGCAGGCGATGATGCATGGATCGGTCGTCATCCAGATACGCGGCAACTTCGACGATGGCATGCGTCTTGTGCAGGAAGTCGCCCAAACCCTGCCGCTCAACATCGTCAATTCGATCAATCCCTATCGCTTGCAGGGACAGAAAACCATCGCGTTCGAAATCCTCGAGGCGCTTGGCGAGTGCCCCGACTATCACATCCTGCCGGTCGGCAACGCCGGCAATATCTCGGCGCACTGGATCGGCTACAGCGAGGCGGCGGGCGTGAAGACGGAAAGCTCTCCAAGCCTTGCGGTGTCCGTGCCGTACGAGACCGGCGGCCTGGCCACCAAACGGCCGATCATGATCGGCTATCAGGCTTCGGGGGCTGCGCCTTTCCTGCGCGGCGCAATGGTCGACCAGCCCGAAACGGTTGCAACGGCGATCCGCATCGGCCATCCGGTTTCATGGAAGCTGGCGTGGGCGGCGAAAAACGAATCCGGCGGCTGGTTCAACGAATGCAGCGACGAGGAAATTTTGCGGGCGCAGAAGCTGCTCGCGTCGACCGAAGGCATATTTTGCGAACCGGCGTCGGCTATTTCGATTGCCGGGTTGCTCAAGGATCTGGAACGCAGCGTAATAGGCGAGGGTTCAACGATCGTTTGCACGTTGACGGGTCACGGTCTGAAAGATCCCGACACCGCCATCGCGCAAAGCAGCAAGCCCTTCCTGGTCGATGCGACTCGCGGGGCGATCGAAGCGGTCATCGGTGAAAACATGCCGAAGTAGCCCGGTTCAGGCGTTGACGAAACGCATCGACAGGTCGATTGCGTGGATGTCCTTGGTCAGCGACCCGATCGAGATGCGGTCGACACCGGTTTCAGCGATGCCGCGCACCGTTTGAAGATTGATTCCGCCGGATGCTTCAAGGGCGGCGCGGCCAGCCGTCACCCTGACCGCTTCGCGAAAACCGGCGAGGTCGAAATTGTCCAGCAAGATCAGCCTCGCGCCGGCCGCAAGCGCTTCCTTCAATTGATCGATGCTCTCGACTTCGATTTCGACGGCAATATCCGGCGCCACCTTTCCGGCTTGCTCTAGTGCGGGACCGATGCCGCCAGCCGACGCAATGTGATTTTCCTTAATGAGCACGCCGTCATACAGGCCCATCCGATGGTTGGTGCCGCCGCCACAGCGCACGGCATACTTCAGCGCATGCCGTAATCCGGGAAGTGTTTTTCGGGTGTCCAGGATAGCGGCCTTGGTACCGGTCACAGCATCGACGAAAGCGCGGGTTTTGGTCGCTACGGCGGACAGCGTCTGCAGGAAATTGAGGCTGCTGCGCTCGGCGGTCAACAGGCTCCGCGCGCGGCCGTTTATTTCGCATACGACCTGGCCGCTGGCGAGCCGATCACCATCGTGCGCGTTCCAGGAAATCGCGACTTCGCGGTCGACCTGATGGAAACATTCCTCGAACCAAGCTGTCCCGCTAAGTACGGCCGCTTCGCGGGTCACGATGCGTGCATGCGCCATTGCGTATTCGGGCACCAGTCTGGCGGTCACATCGCCGGAGCCAATGTCTTCCGCGAGGGCCCGCGCGACGTCTTCCCGGATTTCGGATGCCAATTCCAAGTCTTTCCCCTATGATGGAGGAGGCATTTTACTCTGACACCGGGTGGAGGCGTTGATGTCGGGATTCGTGGGAATTCTGTCTTACGGCATCGGGACGCTCCTCGGTTTTGCGCTGATCGGCCTGCTGATGTTCTGGTTCGTTCAGGACATCACGCAGAAGAAGCACACCGTGCTGCGCAACTATCCGCTAATCGGCCGCCTGCGATATTTTTTCGAAAAGCAGGGTGAATATTTCCGCCAGTATTTCTTTGCCGGGGATCGCGACGAGATGCCCTTCAATCGCGCCACGCGAGGATGGGTCTACCGGCTGGCGAAGGACGAAGGCGGCATCATCGGCTTCGGCTCGACCTTCGATCTGCGCGAGCCCGGCTCGATCATTTTCGTCAATGCGCCCTTTCCAGTGCTGGAGGAAGATCGCCTTCCAACGCCTCCGTTGATGATCGGAGACGGCTATTGCCGGTTTCCCTTCGAGGCGCGTTCGATCGTCAACATCAGCGGCATGAGCTTTGGCGCCATCTCACAACCCGCGGTGCAGGCACTATCGCGCGGAGCCGAGGTTGCCGGCTGCTGGCTCGATACGGGCGAGGGTGGATTGTCTCCCTATCATCTCGAAGCCAACGCCGACGTGATCATGCAGGTCGGCACGGCGAACTACGGGATTCGGGACAATGACGGAACGTTTTCGCCTGCGCGCGCCAAGGAACTGGGTAAAGTCGTCAAGGCGTTCGAGATCAAGTTGTCGCAGGGCGCAAAGCCCGGCAAGGGCGGCGTTTTGCCCGGGGCGAAAGTGACGGCGGAAATTGCCGGGATTCGCGGCATTCCGGTCGGGCAGGACTCCATCAGCCCGAATCGCCATCGGGATATCGCCAGTGTCGATGATCTGCTTGACCGGATTGTCATGATTCGCGATCTGACCGGCCGGCCGGTGGGGGTGAAGACCGCGATCGGCGGCTGGGAATTCATCAACGATTTATGCAATGCCGTGTTGAGGCGCGGCCTCGAGACGGCGCCGGATTTTCTGATCATCGATGGCGGAGAAGGGGGCAGCGGCGCCACGCCGCAGGCGCTTGCCGATCATATGAGCCTGCCGATCGCCGAGGGTTTGCCGAGGGTCGTGGATGCATTGATTGAATCCGGACTGAAACAGCGCATTCGAGTCGTGGCGGCTGGCAAACTGGTGACGTCCGCAAAAGCCGCGTGGGCACTGTGTGCCGGGGCGGATTTCATCAATACCGCGCGCGGTTTCATGTTCGCGCTTGGGTGCATCCAGGCATTGCGCTGCCACACGAATACCTGTCCGACCGGGATAACCACGCACAACAAACGGCTGCAGCGCGGCCTGGTGGTGCAGGAGAAATATCAGCGTGTCGCGAACTACGTGGCCAACATGAACAAGGAGATCGACATGATCGCGCATTCCTGCGGTTGCCGTCACTCGCGGGAACTGCGCCGGGAGCACGTGCGCATCGTCGAATCCGCGAATCAGAGCATCGCATTCAACATGCTCTATCCTTACCCGAAGGTCCGGCAGGAAAGGCCGTCCGTTGCGCCGACCACTTGACCGTTGAGGGCTTGAGACGGTGGAAGCCAGCAGGCGCGCCCTGCGCGCCAGAGGTGGGATAGCTCCCCGCCTTTGCCCGGAAACAGTGATTCGCACAAGACACTGATGGAATGTACGTCGAACAACGTCCCGTAGGCATCGAATACCAAAGCCCATAGCGGGGCCCTGCTAACCATCGGTATTGCCGCCGCGCAGGTTTGCCGACACTGCTTCCCCGATCTTGCCGGGCATTGGCAAATCCAGATTGTTCATGATCTCGATGAACTCGCTTCGGGTCTTGCCCGAAAGCCGCGGATTGGTGAATCTTTCTTCCGCAATCGTGCTCACGCGTCGGCCCCGGTAATCATGCCCGGGGTAAACCAGCGTGTCGTCGGGCAATGAGAAAAGACGTCGCGTGATGCTGTCGTACAAGGTGCCGGCATCGCCTTGCTGGAAGTCTGTCCGTCCGCATCCGCCAATGAGCAGCGTGTCCCCCGTCAGCAACCTGTCCTGCCAATTAAAACAGCAGCTGCCGGGCGTATGTCCCGGCGTGGCAATGACAAGAAGCGATTGCCCGCCAAAAGCGAGGACGTGGCCGTCATCGAACAACTGGTCGAAACCGCCCGCACCACAATGCTGGCTCACTCCTGTTTGCGCTCCGGTAACCCTTTTCAAGGCACTCGCTCCGGTTACGTGGTCGGCGTGCACATGGGTTTCCAGGATATAAACCAGATTCAGACCGAGTTCCGCAAGCAGGCCAAGATCGCGTTGCGCGTGCTCACGTACCGGGTCCACGATTACGGCCTGCCGCGAAGGAGAGTCGGCCAGCAGATAGGTGTAAGTGGATGAAACCGGATCGAACAGCTGGCGGAAAATCACTGCGTGGTCCCGATCGGTTGCTTTATCGTAACGGCGCCACGCACCTGGCCGAGAACGTAACCGATGGCCTGGTCGTGGGGATATTCGCTCGCGAGCCTCGCTTTGACCTGGTCGGGAATATTCTCTGACCCTCCGTGGCAGGACAGACACAAGGGTTGTACCGGGAGCGCTTTCATATAGCGGAAGTAACGCCCGCGCGGCTCATCGGTCGTTTCCGAGTATTCCAGCGAATCGACTTTCTCTCCTGCGGCCGTCCGGCGGTCAAATTCGGCCAGCACTTGCTGCTCCCAGGCGTCGGGACTTCCCAGCAGGGGATTGCGGGTGTTAAGGCTGACTCGCGCAACGCGGCTGCCGGATTTCCTCGATAGCTCTCCGGCTACTGCCGGTGCCAGGTCACGGCATACCGCAATTGCCCCGTCGGGACCGGTCGCCGCGAGTTCCTTTTTCAACGCGGCGCCAAGTTGCTGGGTCAGTTGGGAAGCCAATGCTCGGGCATCACCGGTCTGATCGGCGTGGGCAACCATGGGCAGGATCGCCAACAATAAAATTGTTACGCAGGATTTTGATATGGACATGGTCGCGAAGCAATTAAGGGAAAGGTGAATCTGCCATTTTTTCCATTACACGGCAACGCCGCGATGCACCCGCGACAGTCGCCTGGCCGCGAGTTGAAATCCCGGAAAAGTTGCCCAATATTAAGCTGCAACTATCGAATTGGATATGCATCCAGGGACTCAAGATGCGATTTGACAAATTTACCACCCGGTTTCAACAGGCGTTTGCCGATGCCCAGAGCATGGCGGTGGGACAGGACAATCCGTACATCGAGCCGCAACACCTGCTCATGGCGCTGCTCGACCAGGATGATGGAGGGGCCACTTCGCTGCTCGCGCGTGCCGGGGCCAGTGTCGCGCCTTTGAAGGATGCGTTGCGCGCTTCGC
>JAYVMZ010000216.1:0-6826 GCA_043758735.1 Betaproteobacteria bacterium | reverse complement strand
CTACCACGTCATCTGGAACGTTGCGCCCGCGCTGCATACGCCGCTGATGAGCGTGACCAACGCGATCAGCGGCATCATCGTCATCGGCGCGCTGCTGCAGATCGGCAATTCGTCCGTGACCGTGCTCGTGCTAGCGGGGATTTCGGTATTGATAGCCACCATCAACATCTCGGGCGGATTCTGGGTCACCCAGCGCATGCTCAAGATGTTCAGAAGAGACTGAGGAAAATAACATGGCAGCCGGAATCATTACTGTTTCCTATATCGGCGCGGCGATCCTTTTCATCCTGAGCCTGGGCGGGTTGAGCCAGCAGGAAACCGCTCGGCGCGGGAATATCTACGGCGTCACCGGCATGGTGATCGCCATCGTCGCCACGATCTACGGCCTGCAGACAGGCAACTTCGCCATTCTGCTCCCGGCAGTGATCGTGGGGGCGCTCATCGGCGTATTCGTGGCATCGAAAGTCGAAATGACGCAGATGCCACAACTTGTGGCCATGCTGCACAGCTTCGTCGGCCTCGCGGCCGTGCTGGTGGGCATGGCGAGCTTCCTGGATCCCGGCGCGCATTTCGAAGGCACGGAAAAGACCATCCACGAAGTGGAAATCTTCCTTGGCGTGTTCATCGGCGCGATCACGTTCACCGGTTCGATCGTGGCGTTCGGCAAACTGCAGGGCACCATCTCCGGCAGACCCCTGACTCTGCCGGCGCGCCATTGGCTCAACCTCAGCGCCATCCTGGCTACCATCTGGATGGGTTATCTGTTCCTCGCTGCACCGACAACAGACGCAGGCCTGGTTCCGCTGCTGGTCATGACGGCGATTGCGCTGCTGCTGGGCATCCACCTCGTTGCCGCAATTGGCGGAGCGGACATGCCGGTGGTGGTGTCGATGCTCAACAGCTATTCCGGATGGGCGGCGGCGGCAACGGGCTTCATGCTGTCGAACGACTTGCTGATCGTCACCGGTGCACTGGTGGGTTCGAGCGGCGCGATTCTTTCTTACATCATGTGCCGCGCGATGAACCGCAACTTCGTTGCGGTCATCATGGGCGGTTTCGGCACTGCGAGCGGTTCCGCCGCGGCAGTCCCGCAAGGGGAAGTAATCGCCACGACTTCCGAGGAAGTCGCGAGCATGCTCATCGATTCGAAGGAAGTGGTCATCGTACCGGGCTACGGCATGGCGGTGTCGCAGGCGCAGGGCGTGGTCAGCGAAATCACCAAACGCCTGCGTGCCAAAAAGGTCAATGTGCGCTTCGGCATCCATCCCGTCGCAGGCCGCCTGCCCGGACACATGAACGTGCTCCTCGCGGAAGCCAAGGTGCCTTACGACATCGTGCTGGAGATGGACGAGATCAACGGCGACCTGCCGCACGCCGATGTCGTGCTGGTGATCGGCGCCAACGACATCGTCAATCCCGGCGCAATGGAAGATCCCAACAGCCCGATCGCCGGCATGCCAGTGCTGGAAGTGTGGAAAGCCAAATCCGTAGTGGTCTTCAAGCGCAGCATGGCCACCGGTTATGCCGGCGTGGACAATTCGCTTTTCTACAAAGAGAACACGCGAATGCTGTTCGGCGACGCCAAGAAGATGCTCGACGGCATCCTGCAAAACCTTCCGGCCTGACAAGCCAGGCCTCGTCAAAGCCGGATGCGCAGACGCATGCGGCTTTTTTATTCCAGCGTCTCCATCCGGAGCGCATGGCAAAGGCTCGAAACACGCCTCCATGGCAGAAATGACCTTCCGACCGGCACTCCTACAGGGAAATTTTTCAATCGCCCGTGTAATTAATGCCGAATGCCCCGGTCGAATCGGCGCCCTGCGGTATCGGCGCCCGGCGCAGCCGCTTACCGTCATTGGCCTTGTTCTTGCTGATATGTAGGCAGGCTGTCAGCCAGTCATCCCACCGCATCGAAACCCGGACGCTGAAAATTCGCCTCCATTCCTGCAATATCCATTCTGGTATCGGCCGCGACGCGCAGTTCAACCGGGAACGCATCGCGCAAGGTGTCGACAAACTCGATGCCGAGGTCATAGCGCTCGAGGAAGTCTCGTTTAGCGCGCAGGCTGTCACCATGCTGGATTTCCCGGGCAAGGGCATCACGCTGATCAACGCCGGCATGCCCGGCCAGAACCTGCGCATCCACTGATGGACTCGACGCGGGCCGTCCCCCAGATCCTGAAGGCAGAGCCGGCGCCTCTGACAGACGTCGCACCCGTGCCGGAGCCGCTCGCGTTCGCCGATGACCCGCTCTGGCACAAGGATGCGGTCATTTACCAGTTGCACGTCAAGGCCTTCTACGATTCCAACCAGGACGGCGTCGGGGATTTCCGCAGCCTGACGGAAAGACTCGACTACATCCAGGAGCTCGGCGTCAACACCATCTGGGTGCAACCGTTCTATCCGTCACCTATGCTCGACGACGGCTACGATGTCGCGGACTACACCAATGTGTTCCCGGCGTACGGCACGCGCAACGATTTCCGCCATTTCGTGCGCGAGGCGCATCGGCGCGGCCTGAAGGTCATCACCGAGCTCATCATCAACCATACCTCGGACCAGCACGCCTGGTTCCAGGCGGCGCGGCGTGCGCCCAAAGGCTCGACCAAGCGCGACTACTACGTCTGGAGCGACGACCCCAACAAGTACGCCGGCACGCGGATCATTTTTACCGACACGGAATCGTCCAACTGGGCGTGGGACGGCGTGGCGCAGGCGCATTACTGGCACCGTTTTTTCAGCCATCAGCCCGACCTGAATTTCGACAACCCGAATGTGCTCAGGGCGGTATTCCGCGTCATGCGCTTCTGGCTAGACCTCGGCGTGGACGGCTTCCGTCTGGACGCGATTCCCTACCTGATCGAACGCGAGGGCACCGACAACCAGAACCTGCCCGAGACCCACGACGTGATCCGCAAGCTGCGCGCGGCGATCGACGCGCGTTATCCGGGCCGCATCCTGCTGGCGGAGGCAAACCTGTGGCCGGAGGACGTGCGCCAGTATTTCGGCAACAGCGATGAATGCCAGATGGCCTACCACTTCCCTCTGATGCCACGGGTGTACATGTCCATCGCCATGGAGGACCGCCATCCGATCGTGGAAATCATGGCGCAGACGCCACCGATTCCGGACGACTGCCAGTGGGCGATTTTCCTGCGCAACCACGACGAACTTACGCTGGAAATGGTGACTGACCGCGAGCGCGATTACATGTACAAGATTTTCGCCAACGATCCACGCATGCGTCTGAACGTCGGCATCCGGCGCAGGTTGGCGCCGTTGATGGACAACAGCCGCACGCAGATCGAACTGATCTCCTTCCTGCTGATGACACTCCCCGGCGCGCCGATCCTGTACTACGGCGACGAGATCGGCATGGGCGACAACATCTACCTGGGCGACCGCAACAGCGTGCGCACGCCGATGCAGTGGAGCCCGGATCGCAATGCCGGTTTCTCGCGTGCCGATCCGCAGCGGCTGTACCTGCCGCCGGTGATGGATGCGCTGTACGGCTACCAGACGGTCAATGTCGAAGCGCAATTGCGCAGCCCGTCTTCGTTGCTGCACTGGACGCGCCGCATCATTGCCGTGCGCCGCAGCCACCGGGCCTTCAGCCGCGGCAGCCTGACATTCCTTTCGCCGGGAAACCGCAAGATCCTCGCTTTCGTGCGCGAGCATGAAGGAGAAGTTCTGCTTTGCGTTGCCAACCTGTCGCGCGTATCCCAGGCGGTGGAGCTGGACTTGTTGCGTTTCGAGGGACGCGTGCCGGTCGAAATCATGGGCAAGGAAGCCTTTCCACCGGTCGGGAAGCTTCCCTACCTGCTGACCTTGTCGGGGCATGGGTACTTTGCGTTTCGCCTGGCTACGGATACGGCGCCGCCGGTCTGGCACGACGAGCGCATGCCTTATCGCGCGCTGCCGATGCTGGTACTCGCGTCCGGATGGGGCGACGGTTCGGCTGCGCAGAAGGTCGTCTACGAAATCGGCGATCTGATCATCAATGCGACACATGAACGATTGCGGGAGGAGATCGTGCTGCCCTATTTGCGCAACCGCCCCTTGGTTCGCGGCCAAAGCGTTGCCGGTGGCCGACCTGCTCTTCGATCCGATTCCACAATGGACGACGGCGGAAGGCTACTGGTTGATGGCGGTCATGCATGCCGACCTGGGAGCTCAGCCGCGGCAGCGCTATTTCTTCCCGCTTGCGCTCGATTGGGAAACGCGCGAGCACGACCCGCTCGAGAAGCTGGGGCAGTGGAGCTTCGCAAAAGTGCGTCACAAGGGGCGCACCGGCGTACTCTACGGCGCCTTCGGCAATCCCGGATTTTTGCGCGCGCTGGCGCGAGCCATAGGCGAAGGAAAGGAAATCGTGCTGGGCAGCGCGTGCTTGCGCTTCATGACGACCTCGATCTATCCGGGCGTGGCTGCGGCGATCGAAGAGGAAATACGCATTCCATCGCTCGAGCAGAGCAATACCGCCGTGTTCTTCGGCAGCCAGCTTTTCCTGAAAGGCTACCGGCGGTTATATCCGGGCCTCCATCCCGAAGTCGAGATGGGGCGTTTCCTCACGGAGTCATCGCCGTTCGCGCACATAGCACCCGTCGCGGGCGCGGTCGAATACGTGGAGAACGAGGGCGGCGAACCGAGCACGCTCGCCATCCTGCAGAAGTTCGTGCGCAACCAGGGTGATGTCTGGACGTATACGCTCGAGTATCTCGATCGCGTGCTGGCGCACCCGCTGGCCGAAATCACGGAAGTGCCGCACGGTTTTTATCTGCCGCAAATGGCCCTGCTCGGCCAGCGCGTCGCCGAACTTCACCGCGCGCTGGCGAAACGCACCGGCGATCCGGCATTCGATCCGGAGCCGATGACGCAGGCGGACTTCGCAACATGGCGCGAAAAGGTGCTGGCCCATTTGCAGCAGATGCTGGATCGTGTCGGAGAAGCGCGCGACCGACTGCCTTTGCCGATCCAGCCGCACGTCGATGAACTGCTGGGCGCAAGGGCCGCACTCACTGAGCGCGCCCGCGCGCTGGAATGCGAGGCGGCGCGCGTGATGAAGACTCGCCATCACGGCAACCTGCACCTGGGGCAAGTGCTGATCGCGGAAAACGATTTCGTCTTCATCGATTTCGAAGGCGATGTGGCCCGACCCGCCAGCGAATGGCGCACCAAGCATAGCCCCCTGTGTGACGTGGCCGGCATGCTGCGCTCTTTCTCCTACGCGGCGCGCACAGCGCTTGTGAAGGCGCAGTCCGTCCAGCCGGACGGGACCACCACGATTGCCGGGGAAATCGGCGAATGGGAACAGTTGACGGCCCGCGCGTTTCTCGACGGGTACCGGAGATCCGCGCGGGGACTTGCATCGGTACCGGCGGACGAGAAGTCCATGCAGTCCGCCATCGCACTGTGTTTGATCGAGAGGGCATTGCAGGATCTGAATCATGAAATGGAGAATCGTCCGGAATGGATGCACGTACCGATACGCCAGTTGTTGAAGACCTTCGCGTAAAACCTGCGGCGCGCCCCGTAACCGCGGTCTGGCCGGGGCGCTCGCATCCTCGGGGTACGCACTGGGATGGCGAGGGCGTTAATTTCGCCCTGTTCACGGAGAATGCCGAGAAAGTCGAACTGTGCCTGTTCGATGAGAGCGGGCGGCGCGAAATCCAGCGCATCGCGTTCAGGGAACGCACCGACGAGATCTGGCACTGCTACCTGCCGGAGGCACGTCCGGGCCTGCTTTACGGCTACCGGGTTTACGGGCCTTATCAACCCGAGCAGGTCACCGCTTCAATCCGCACAAGTTATTGCTCGATCCCTACGCACGCAGCCTAGACGGCGGCCTGCGCTGGAGCGACGCGCATTTTGGCTACACCATCGGCGGCAAGCGCGAGGATTTGTCGTTCGACCGGCGTGACAGCGCGAACGGCATGCCGAAGAGCAAGGTCATCGACAGCGCTTTTAGCTGGGGCGATGATCGCAGCCCCGATATTGCGTGGGCCGACATGGTGATTTACGAAGTGCATGTCGGCGGTTTTACCCGGCTGCATCCGGACGTGCCTCCCGCCTTGCGCGGCAGCTTCGCCGGGCTGGCCTGCCCGGCCGTGGTCGACCACCTCGTCCGTCTGGGCGTCACGACCATCGAGCTGATGCCGGTGCACGCGTTTGTCGACGACCGCAACCTGGTCGAACGCGGGCTGAGCAACTACTGGGGCTACAACACGATCGGCTTCTTTACGCCGGACAAACGTTACTGCGCATCCGGCAAGGTCGACGAGTTCAAGACGATGGTAAAGACTAGACCTTGCATAGCGCCGGCATGGAAGTCATCCTCGACGTCGTCTACAACCATACTGCAGAGGGCAATCAGTGCGGCCCGACGCTGTGTTTCCGCGGCATCGACAACGCCTCTTACTACCGGCTGGTGAACGACAACAAGCGCTACTACCAGGACTACACCGGCTGCGGCAACACGTTGAACATGCAGCATCCGCGCGTGCTCCAGTTGATCATGGATTCGCTGCGCTACTGGGTCATGGAAATGCACGTCGATGGATTCCGCTTCGACCTCGCCGCGTCGCTGGCGCGGGAACTGCACGAAGTGGATCGCCTTGGCGCATTCTTCGACATCCTGCGCCAGGACCCGGTGCTCTCCCAGGTCAAGCTGATCGCCGAACCGTGGGACCTCGGCGAGGGCGGCTACCAGGTCGGCAATTTTCCGGTGGGCTGGGCCGAGTGGAACGACAAGTACCGCGACACGATGCGCGCTTAGGCGGCGTAAATAAATAAAGGTACCAAGTAAGGATCACTTAGTCGTGGGCCTTAT
>JAYVMZ010000215.1:0-6818 GCA_043758735.1 Betaproteobacteria bacterium | reverse complement strand
AAATCAACAACCCCGCCCCAAGGGGCGGGGTATGAAGTCAGAACTTCTGTCTAACGTTCGCGGCAAGCCGCGGGGAATTAGACCCCGAGAGATTAAATGAGTGGATGGGGAGGGCATGTAGATCATTGGACAACGTGTACGATATAATAATATTATTATATCGCTAGCCATTGAAATAAGATAATAAATTTGTTATATTCATGGCAATTTGGACATTTATGGATTACGTGTCGCCTGCGGGCAACAATCAGATCACCAGTTGGTCTGAGGACACGCTATCCATTCAAGGGCAGAGTGATCTCAATGAATTGCTACGCGTGTTATCGAAGACTGAGGTATGGGTCTACCCAGACTTTAAGAGTCTTTCTGGGAATTTGAAGGGATTTGGGGAGATTCGATGGAAAGAGGGAGGTAAGCAAATGCGCCTAATCGGCGTGGCAGGTGTCACGAAGCAATATATTTTGCTGATCGGCTGCTCGCATAAAGGGCGCGTTTACGATCCGCCAGATGCATTAGACACCGCACTCACTCGCAAGAAAACACTCGATAAAAAAACCGGGAGCATTTGTGAGCACTAAATCCAAGCTAGTTGAGGCGCTAAGAAAGAGTAAGGCGCACAGAATCGCTTTCGTAGCATCTCAGATTAACATTGGGATTCCATTCCAAGTCAGAGCACTTAGAAAGCAAAGAAAATGGGATCAAAAAAAACTTGCGGCAGAAGTGGGAATGGCTCAACCAAGAATTTCTCTAATAGAGAAACCTGGTTATGGGAGCCTAACGTTGGATACTCTGAAAAGCTTGGCGGCAGGTTTCGATGTTGGGTTGGTTGTTCGCTTCGTTCCTTTTGGAGAATTGATGCGGTGGTCTAACAATTTTTCTCCAGACACTTTTATCGTGCCCAGTTTCGATGACGAGCTAAGCGAAGCGTCGAATTCGGAGGGAAAAGTGGTTGCTTTTAGCTTCATGACCACACAGGTAACAGCCAAACCTACCGGCGAAGTAAAGGTGAACGTATATCCATTAACTGAAGCTCAGCAATCTGGATCTAATATATTGCAAGTCGTGGGAGGAAACTAAAATGGCCGAGATCGTACTTGATGTAAGTACCTTTTCAAAAATACCGAATACGGTAAAGAGCGAAAAATATCAAACGCTATACATAAATGCTTCGAGAATGGGCATTTCCCCTTGGGATGTGCGAATGACTCTCGGCCACGTTCTCGAACGCGAGCCTGGGATTGCCATTAATGAGGACCAGACCACCATCGTTATGACGCCATCAATGGCCAAAGCCCTGCTGGAAAATCTTGCTATGACGCTACGGGCATATGAACAGGCCTTTGGGGAAATAGGCAATCCAACTGCGGCGATCGAGAAAGCGCAAGCCGCTCAAAAAGCCGCGAAACTAGCGGATACACCCCCAGAGAAACCAGCAAAATCTAAGAAGTCTTAGGCGATTTCTTCCACCTAACTTGCGCCCCTTTTTTCGCAATCTCGGCGCGCTTCTTTGGGGACAGTTTCTCGGCCCTTGCCATTCCGCCCTTAGATGCCCCCAAAGCAGATAGGGCCACGGCGGCGAGGTTCTTTCCTTCGTCGGGGTCCTTGTCCCGAGCTTCGCCAGTAGAAATATCAACAATCATCTTCGCAAGCTGATTGGTGTCCCTCGGTCTTTGGGGTCGCGTAGGCATGCGCCCATTTTACCGCGCATTGAATTAGGGCAGGATTTGCTTACAATCAAACTGAGACACTACCCACCGGGCACCTTTGCTTCGGAGAGGCTGTCAAACTAGCCAGATGCGCGGATTCACCCTTACGTCGATGCTGCTCGCAACCTTCGGATTGTGCCTGCCCGGCCTGGCGCATGCGCAAGGCGATAGCGAACGCGCTTTCCTTCTCGTCGCGAAACAGGGCATGCTCGATCCCACCTTCGGGGAAACCGTCGTGCTGGCGGTGCGGCCCGATGACGGCGGACCGATCGGCGTCATCCTCAATCGCCCGAGCACGGTTGGCCTGAGCGCCCTGCTCCCCGGTCGTCCCGAACTGGCGAAGCGCCGCGACCTGGTGTTCCTTGGCGGTCCGGTGGAACCCGAAGCGCTGCTGTTCGCATTCCGCTCGTCGAGCAAGCCGGCGAAAGGCCTGTTCGTCGCCGACGACATCTACATCAGCGGATTCAGCGAAGTCCTCGCCGAGCTACTCAAGCACCCCGAAGACGCAGACCGGCAGCGATTTTTCACCGGCTTCTCGGGATGGGCCACCGGCCAGCTCGAGGACGAAATCGCGCAGGGCGGCTGGTATGTGCTGCAATTCGATACCCGGGCCGTATTCGACATGAACCCGCTGACGATGTACGAGGAGATGCTGAAACGCGCGACCGCTCCGCGCATCGAGGCCAGGCGCGGATTTCATCTGGCGGGCGCCGCCCTGCGCTGACCCCGCGCGCCATTGCGCCGACCCATGCTGCCCGCTCCACACCTCTTCCCGATGGGCGACCAGGCCCTGATCATCGAATTCGGCGACCGCGTCGACCCGGTGCTCAGCGCGCGAATCGCAACGCTTGCACAGAGGCTGCGCGAGTCGTTGCCGATTGGCGTGCTCGACATCGTTCCCGCCTATTCCACCCTCGCGCTGCACTATGACCCGGCCGCAGTCGGCTCGGGCACGTCTCCCTATGAAGCTCTGGCGGAAATCATCGGCGACTGGCTGAAGACGCAATCCGTCGAAACGTCCGCGCCCGGCCGACTGGTCGAGATCCCGGTCTGCTACGGCGGGACCTTCGGCGAGGACCTCGAAGCGCTGGCGCGCATGCGCAATCTGTCCGTCGAGCAAGTCATCGCGATCCATAGCGGAACCGACTATCACGTTCACATGCTCGGCTTCGTGCCGGGTTTCGCCTATCTCGGCGGGCTGGATGCGCGGCTGGCGACGCCACGCCGCGACTCGCCAAGGCCGCGCGTGCCGGCAGGCAGTGTGGGCATCGGCGGCGAACAGACGGGCGCGTATCCGCTGGACACGCCCGGCGGCTGGCATATCATCGGCCGCACGCCGCTGCAGTTGTTCAAGCCGGACGCTTCCCCGCCAAGCCTGCTGAATGCAGGCAACGTCGTTCGCTTCGTACCGATTTCCGTGCAGCAATTCGAAACGCAGGCAAAGGCCGCACGATGACCCTCACGGTGCTCAAACCCGGCATGCTGAGCACCGTGCAGGATCGTGGGCGTTACGGTTTCCAGCATCTCGGCGTGCCGGTTTCCGGCGCGATGGATTTCTTTTCCCATCGCATCGCCAACATTCTCGCCGGCAATGGCGCTGATGAAGCGACACTCGAAATCACGCTTCGCGGGCCGCGCCTGCGTTTCGACGCTGACGCGCTGATCGCATTGTGCGGCGCCGACTTGTCGCCATCCATCGACGGCGCGCCGGTTCCGGAAGGCAAGGCCGTGCGAGTACGCGCGGGTGCGGTGCTCGAGTTCGGCGAGAGCATCGCCGGATGCCGTACCTACCTCGCGGTTCACGGCGGGTTCGACGTGCCCGCGGTCATGGGCAGCCGCAGCACTTACGACACAGCGCACATGGGCGGACTGCAAGGCCGCGCATTGCGGCAGGCGGATGTTTTGCCGATAGGCGTAGCAAAGTCCTCCCCTTATCCGGGACTGGCCCGGGAACTCGCAGGATCGAAGCGCAACTTCAGCTTCCCGAAGTGGGCGGTCAACCAGCACATTGAAAAACTCGGCCGGTCGCCCCAGCTCGTGCGCATCCTTGCCGGGCGCCACTGGGATGCATTTCCCGTTGCGGCGCGGGACGTGCTGACGAGCGTCGAATTTCGCATGGCCGCCGACTCCAACCGCATGGGTTGCCGCCTCGACGGGCCGGGCATCGTTGCCAGCGGGCCGCTGGAAATCCTGTCGGAAGCCGTAACCTTTGGCACAATCCAGGTTACGCCCTCGGGTCAGCCGATCGTGCTGATGGCGGACCGGCAAACCGTCGGCGGCTATCCGAAGATCGCGGAAGTCGCCAGCGTCGACCTGCACCTGCTTGCGCAGCTGCGCCCCGGAGACAAATTGCGCGTCGAACTGGTTTCGCTGGCCCAGGCGCAGGCCTTATGGCTCAAACGCGAACAGGAAATCATCACCATCCGCGAAGCGGTGGAGAAACATCTCACTGAATGAGCTTATGAAACACAAATTAGCCACAGAGGACACAGAGGGCACAGAGAAAACCGCAGACCGAGAAATTGTGAATGAAGCAATCCGAGAGACAAGATGCGCGTGCGAGTGGAATAATCGAAATATGGTCGCGGGCACCACACACATTCTGTCTTTCGCTCACAAGTTGTCTTGCTCTTGAATTCCTCTGTGCCCTCTGTGTCCTCTGTGGCTAAATTTTATTTTTAAGTCTGTGTCCTCTGCGACCTCTGTGGCTAATTTGCATTTTCAATTGTGAAAACACTCGATCTGAATTGCGATATGGGCGAGGGCTTCGGCGCGTGGACGATGGGCGACGATGCTGCGCTGCTGGATCACGTGACGTCGGCGAACATCGCCTGTGGATTTCATGCCGGCGATCCCGGGACGATCCATCGCACGGTGAAGCTGGCTCTGGAAAAAGGCGTCGCGGTTGGCGCGCACCCGTCATTGCCGGATCTGCAGGGCTTCGGACGCCGCCGCATGAACGTGTCAGCGCAGGAAGCCTACGACTTGGTGGTCTACCAGGTTGGCGCGCTGTCTGGGTTCGCGACCGCATGCGGTGGAAAGCTCTCGCACGTGAAAGCGCACGGCGCGCTCTACAACATGGCGGCGAAAGACGCGAAGCTCGCGCAAGCCATTGCGCAGGCGGTGAAGGATTTCGACGCGCGGCTGGTCCTGTTCGGCCTGGCCGGAAGCGAACTCGTCCGCGCCGGCGAGCAGGCCGGCCTGAAGACCGCAAACGAAGTTTTCGCCGACCGCACCTACCAGGCCGACGGCAGCCTGACGCCACGCACGCAGCCCGATGCAATGATCCACGATCCCGCCCTCGCTCTGGCGCAGGTCAGGCGCATGATCGATGAAGGCAAAGTGACAAGCATCAATGGCCCGGACGTTGCCGTAAAGGCTGACACGCTGTGCATCCACGGCGACGAACCGAACGCGGTGGAGTTCGCCAGGCGCATCCGCGCCGCGCTCGACGCCGATGGCGTCCGCGTCGCGGCAATTTCAAGTTGATGCGGGCTTCTCAGCGCAAAGGCGCTGAGATTTTTACGATGGAGATAAGATAAATGCAGGACATGCTGTTTTCGGTGGCGGATCAGGTGGTGCTGGTGGCAGGCGCGAGCCGGGGCATCGGGCGGGCGCTGGCGGAAGGGTTTGCGGAGCGGGACGCGAAGGTGGTGATCGCGGGACGCGAAGCGGACACGCTGGCAAAGACCGCGAAGGAGATCGCCACGGGCAAGCATCCGGTCCACTACGAAGTCTGCGATGTCGCCAAACCCGACGACGTGGCCACGATGGTGAAGAACGTCATCGCCAGATTCGGCCACATCGACACGCTGGTCAGCGTGGCCGGCGTGAACAAGCGCATGAAGGCCGAGGACTACGCGATCGAGGAATACGACTGGATCGTGAATATCAACCTGCGCGGCGCCTTCGTTGTGGCGCAGGCAGTGGGGAGGCACATGATCGGGCGCAAGTCCGGGGCGATCATCAACGTCGATTCGCTCAATACCTATGCTCCGCTGACCGGCGTGACGCCTTATGCGATGAGCAAGGCGGGCGTGCTGATGATGACCCGCTCGCTTGCCAATGAATGGGGCAGGCACGGCGTGCGGGTGAATTCCATCGCGCCGGGATTCTTCCCGACCGCGCTTTCGCAGAAAATGTGGGTCGAGGAGAAAATGCTGAACTGGGCGAAGACCAATACGCCGATGGGCAGGCTGGGCGATGTGAAGGAGTTGGTCGGTGCGGCGATCTACCTGGCTTCGCCGGCGTCTGCATTCGTCACCGGCCAGACCTTGCGCGTCGACGGCGGCGTCACCGCAGGCATCAACTGGCCCATCGACCTCTAGCCGCGATGCACATGTCTGCAATTACGTCCTTCATGCAACGCCTGGCGGCTACAGTTACCTTCCTGGCGATGGCCGCGCTCGGCGGCTGCGCCCATGCCGCCCGACCGGGTTGTTCTACCGACATTCCGACGCTGTTCGACCGAGTTTCGCCGGCGGTGGTGATGATTTCCGCGCAGAGCATCAATCCCTACAAGGTGCAGGGCCGCGTATCCCACATCATCGGCTCGGGATTCATCTACGATTCCAAAGGCCTGATCATCACCAACTCGCACGTGGCGTTCGGTCGGCAGACTCTGTTCGTAACGCTCGACGACGGGAGCGTAGTGGCCGCGCGCCTGCTCGGCGCCGACCCGATCTACGACATCGCGGTGCTGCAGATCCCGAAGCCCGAGAAGGGCAAATTCACCACGGTGCCGCTCGGCGATTCCGAGCACCTGCGCGTGGGCGAAAACGTCATCGCCATCGGCAATCCGCTTGGCCTCGACCAGACCGTCACGCGCGGCATCGTCAGTGGCGTCAACCGCATCCTGCCGGGGACACCGCTGTCGCTGAGCGAGCCGCTGATCCAGACCGATACACCGATCAATCCCGGCAACTCCGGGGGTCCGCTGCTGAACATGTGCGGCGAAGTGATCGGCATGAACACCGCGATCGTGCCGGACGCCCAGAACATCGGCTTCGCGATTCCGGTCAATCTGATCAAAACCGTCCTTCCCGCGTTGATCAGGGACGGCCGCATGATCCGGCCCTGGCTCGGCTTCCACGGCAGCATGGTCGGAGCGGA
>JAYVMZ010000214.1:0-5887 GCA_043758735.1 Betaproteobacteria bacterium | reverse complement strand
CGTCTTGTGATCGAGTGTGCGGCCATCTTGTTTCATGCTCTCTTCGACAGTCATACCCATCGATCGGTTCCCGAGTTGTCTTCTATATTACGGACTTGTGAGTAAGTGTTGGTTAAAGTCTGCTGTGTCGTCGTAGTTCGAATTGATCTTCGCCATTTACCAATCACCAATTACCAGTCACCGTTTTTAGCCCTTCACAGCACCGAGCGATATGCCCCGCACCAGATACCTTTGCATAAAGGCGACCGCGATGAAGATCGGCAGCGTGCCGAGCACCGACATTGCCGAAATCTTGGCCCAGAAATTCGACTGCCCGCCGAAGAAGTGCGTGATCTGCACCGTATACGTCGTTGCCTCGCTGCGCGTCAGGACGAGCGCGAACAGGAAATCGTTCCAGGCGAACACGAAAGTAAAGATCGCGGTGGCGAACAGGCCGGCGCGGCACATCGGGAACACGACTTTCCAGATCACCTGCCAGCGCGTGCAGCCGTCGACCAGGGCGGATTCCTCGAGCGCCTTGGGGATGTCGAGTATGTAACCGCGCATCATCCAGATCACGTAAGGCAGGTTGAACGCGGTATAGAGGATGATCACGCCGATATAGGTGTCGACCAGGTGCAGCCAGACGAACAGCAGAAAAATCGGAAAGACAACGGCGATCGGCGGAATCATGCGCTGCGAGATGATCCAGTTGGCCAGATGCTCGCCGCCGGTTCGAAATCGGGCGATCGAATAAGCACAGATGGTCCCCAGGAACATGGCAATGATCGTGCTGCTGCCGGCGACGACCAGGCTGTTCCAGACGGTCTTCGCGTCCCCGTCCTTGAACAGCACGGCGTAGTTGGTGAAATTGATCTGGCCCGGATACCACTTCGGCGGAAAGGAATAGATCTCTTCGGGCGTCTTGAACGAGATCATGAACAGCCAGTACATCGGGAACACGAAAATCAGCGTGATGACGACAGCAACCACAAGCCGCAGGGCTGTCCTGATCGTCGCTCGCTGTTTGATGTCCGTCATCGCGGTCGCCTCCGAGCCCTCGCCAGACCGCATGAAACGGTGGTGTCGGCGCCTGGCTCGATTCGCGTTGCCACGATCCCCACGCCTGGCGCGGGGCGGCGAACTCGGCGGAGCAGGGGCCCCGATTTATCGGGGATGCGACCCGAGTTGCGACGCAGGGGGATCGCCACCCCAATGATCGATTCCGCGGTCAGATCCCCATCCAATGATGGGGCCCCTCCTCCGCGCTGCTTCGATCCCCTCGTTGGGTAGCTCATCGCGCCAACTCCACCCGCTTTAACGCGAGCATCACCACCGCGGACAGCAGGATGATGACCAGGAAAGCGACCGCGGCGGTATAGCTGGTCTCGAACTGCTGGAAACCCTTGACGTAAGTGAACATCGAAATCGTCTCTGTCATGGTGCCTGGCCCGCCGCGTGTCAACGCCCAGATGATATCGAACAGCCGGAACAGATCGAGGCCGCGAATCAGTATCGCGATGGTCATGACCGGCCAGATAGCCGGCAGCACGATGCGGAAAAACGTGCGCCACCAGCCGGCGCCGTCGATGGAGGCCGCTTCGAGCTGGGATTTGTCGACGTTGGCCATGGCCGCCAGCAACAGCAGGAACATGAACGGCGTCCATTGCCAAATTTCGGCGGCAATGATGGCCGGGTAAACCAGGGTCGGTTTAATCGTCCACAGGATCGCGGTGTCGTCCCCGGTTATCCAGCCGATGATCTGGTTGATCGGTCCGAAGCGATGGTCGAACAGCAGCGACCAGGTGGCACCCGAGACGATGGGCGAAACCACCACAGGCAGCACCAGCAAGGCGATGAATATCTGCCGGCCGGGCAGCTTTTCCAGGAACAGTTGCGCCATCGCCAGCCCGAGGAGCAACTCGATCGGCAGCGCGATTACGGTGAATATCACCGTGTGCAGCAGGGCTTCCCACATGCGGACATCGTCGAACAGTTGCGCGTAGTTGCGCGCGCCGACGAATTCGGTGCTGACCTCCGTCATCGTGATGCCCTGGAAGCTGACGATGAGCAGGTAGATCAGGGGAAAGACGCCGATCAGGAGCAGCACGAATATCGCCGGTCCGATCAGCAGGTATTTGAAATTGCGATCGGCGAAAGCCGCGCGCATTGCAACTGGAGCCGAAGCCACGTTTCGAGTATCCGCCCGGGGGACAAAAAAGGGAGCGCGTCGAGTCCTGCGCCCCCACCTACTTGTTCAGATCCGCGCTGCCGGTTCGGGCGGAGCGGATCTAAGCGCGTTTCTACTGCTTACTTGGGGTAGGCGCCGGACTTGGCGGCCCAGGCGTTGTAAACCGCCTTTTGTTTTTCCACGCCGACCTGGTTGGTGATGCCGTCCCAGTCAGCCGCGATCTTGTCGAGAATCTGTTTCGGATCCTCGCCCGCCCACAGCTTGCTGATGCCCTGGCGCAGCGCTTCCTCGTACTTGTCGGTCTGAATCAGCGACAAGTCGAGCAGGCCGGTCTGCGCACCCAGATGCAGGGCGGCCAGGTAATCCTTGGCGTCGGGCCACAGCTTCAGGTAACCAGGATTCGTGTAATGCGAATCGCGGAACGGATCGCGTAGCGTGTAAGGAAGCTGCACGCGTTTGTTGCTGATCTCTTCGCTGTTCAGCCACTGGATGAAGAGATAGGCGGCTTCCTTCTGCTTGCTGGTGGAGGCAACCGACAGCGCAAAGCCCGCTGCGAGCTCGGGATGGCCGCCCGGGGGCAGCGCATAACCGACCTTGCCGGCGATCTGCGACTTCGGCACCCAGTCCAGCGCCTTCTCGCTGCCCAGGTAACCGGCGGCGAAGCGCCCGTAGGGTGGCCACGAAATGGTCATCGCGCTCTGGCCCTTCAGGAACGTGGCCAGGTTCTCGACGAAGCCGAATTTCTCAACGCCAGGCGGCATGAAGCGGTTCTCGTTGCGCATTTCTGTGAACGCCTTGACACCGATCGGACTGTTCACCGTTGCTTTCATGGTGGCAGCGTCGAAGAACTTGCCGCCTTCCACGCGGAAGCGCTCCTGGAACATGAACATGGTGTAAGGCGGTTGGCGGAAGAACGAAGCGCCATAGACGCCTTCAGCCTTGAGCTTTTCCGTCAGGAAGGAGCCGATTTGGTCGAATTGCTTCCAGGTCTTGGGCGGCGCCAGTTCGTAATTGTATTTATCCTTGAACGCCTTTTTCAGGTTGGCACGCGCGAAGATGTCCTTGCGGTAATAGAACAGGAACACATCGCCGTCGTCCGGGAAGCCATAGATCTTGCCGTTGACCGTCATCTGGTTGTCGCGGTAAGTCGGCGCGATTTTCTTCAATTCGTCGCGGTAGCCGTACTTGTCGACCAGGGATTCGAGCTGCTCGAGCGCGCCGGCCTGCACCAGGTCGGGCATCCATGCCGGAATCACGTTGAGTGCGTCGTATGCGCCGGTACCCGCGCGGTACTCCTGCATGATCTTCGTGAACATTTCCTCGGTCGGCACTTCGATGACGTTGACCTTGCAACCGGTTTCCTTCTCCCACATCGGTCCGGAGAAGTTCTTCGGATCGAGCGACTGGAGGCCGGCTTCCCAGACGATGGTGATGGTCTTTCCGTTGCAAATTTTCTTGGCAGCTTCGACGGCTATCTGCGCTGCACTCTGCGCGCTGGCGGCACCGGCCCAGGCAAAAGCCGAGGCGGCGACGAGCGACAGGAGCAAACCTCTGAGCAGACCGGGCCGGCGAAGGATAAGCGAATGGTCCTTCATGGTGCTTCCTCCAATTAGTTTTAAGTTTTTGATTGCTCGCTCTTAATGGCGGGCAATTCGATAAAGCCAGACGATTATGTTGAAGCGCCCCCCGCAGTGTCAAGCTGACTCGGCAGCCGCGATTCATGCGGCGCGGCAACATAAACGCGCGACGTCGCGCCACGTCGTAGTGACAAATGAATAATCGCGCCGGTGTTCGCTGGCGGGGCGCGATTTGTGGTGCAATTGGACATTGTCCAACCCCTATCGAAAGAATCCATTGAGCATCCCCACCCTGCAGGCCGCTGCCCTCCTGCTAGACCAGCGGTTGTCGCTGCGGCCGATAACCGATCTGCCGTCCGCACTCCGTCCACAAACCGAGGCGGAGGGCTATGCGTTGCAGCGCGTGTTGAACGGCCTGCTGACCGTGGCGGGAATGGGAAGGCAGGCGGGCCACAAGATCGGCTGCACGACGTCGGTCATGCAGAAATTCCTCGGCATCCCGAATCCGTGCGGAGGTGCCGTATTCGAAAAGACGGTGCTGCGCCGCTCGGCCCGCGTACCCCGTTCCGGATTTGTCAGGCTCGGTATCGAATGTGAAATCGCAGTGGAATTGTCGCGCGACCTCGCGCCCACGGGGGCACCGGTCAACCGCGAGTCGGCGGGCAATGCGGTCGGCGCAGTCATGGCCGCGATCGAACTCGTGGACGAGCGATATGAGAACTTCCGCACGCTGGGCGTGCCGACCCTGATTGCCGACGATTTCTTCAACTCGGGCTGCGTGCTCGGCGATCCGTTGCGCGACTGGCGCAAGCTGCAGCTCGATAAATTATCCGGCGCGACCTACGTCAACGGTGTCGAGGCAGGGCGCGGCACCGGTGCGCTGGTGATGGGGCATCCGCTCGAGGCGCTGGCCTGGCTGGCCAATGCGCGCGCCAGGCATGGGCTCGATCCACTCAGGGCCGGCGAATTTGTCACCCTGGGCAGTGTCGTCGAAACGAAATGGCTGAAGGCGGGCGACAAGGTCAGGGTCGAGATCGAGGAATTGGGCGAATTGACGCTCGACGTTACTTAAAAGGCAGGACTCGGGACGCAGGACTCAGCGAAGTGCAAAAAGCGCTTTAGACACACTGAGTCCTGAGTCCCGCGTCCTGAGTCCCTCTGCAATTTCTTTCGCCGACATGTCCGTTGCCGCTCCTGTCATCGAACTCTCGAACGTCCGCTTTTCGTGGACTGCTGCGTCGCCTGTTGTCGTTGATATCGAGAGCCTGCGCATCGACGAGGGAGAGCAGGTCTTTTTGCGTGGACCCAGCGGCAGCGGCAAATCGACTTTGCTCAGCCTCCTGGCAGGCGTGACGGTCCCGCGCACGGGCGGCATCCGGGTGCTCGGGCAGGATATCGGCACGTTGGGCGGGGCCGCGCGCGATCGCTTCCGCGCCGATCACATCGGCTTCATATTTCAGATGTTCAACCTCATTCCGTATCTTTCCGTCCTCGAGAATGTCTGCCTGCCGTGCGGCTTTTCCGCCAGGCGCGGCGCTCGCGCGTCGGGTGGCGGCACGGGCATCGAGGCGGAAGCGATCCGGTTGCTCGAGCATCTCGACATGGCGGACACCGCCCTGCTGCGCAGGCCGGTCAACGCGTTGAGCGTCGGCCAGCAGCAGCGCGTGGCCGCCGCCCGCGCATTGATCGGCAGGCCGGAAATGGTCATCGCCGATGAGCCCACGTCTTCCCTGGACGAGGATCGACGCACGGCATTTCTCGACCTGCTGTTCCGCGAGTGCGAACAGCGCCATGCAACTTTGATTTTCGTGAGCCACGACGCGTCGCTTGGATCGCGTTTCGACCGTGTCATCGCGTTCGGCGAGATCAACCGTCCATCCGGCGCCGTGAACGCGCAGGATCGGATAACGCCATGATCGCCGGGCTGGCGGTCAAAAGCCTGCGCAACCGCAAGTTCACCGCCGTGCTGACGACGTTGTCGATCGCGCTTTCCGTGCTGCTGCTGCTGGGCGTGGAGCGCATTCGCCACGAATCCCGCGAAAGCTTCACTGCGACCATTGCCGGGACGGACCTGGTCGTCGGGGCGCGGACCAGCCCGGTGAATCTGCTTCTGTCCGCGGTATTCCATATCGGCAACGCC
>JAYVMZ010000213.1:0-5018 GCA_043758735.1 Betaproteobacteria bacterium | reverse complement strand
GGACCAAGGTTGAGCAGATCCAGCCCGGATCCACGCTTCCTCGCAGGAAAAAGAAGAGAAAATAATATGTAACGTTATTTATGAGACACTACACTAGAGAGGGGAGTGGCGCGCAGCTTTTCGAGCACCCGCAGGGGCGACCACTCCGGGTGATATTGCGCGGCGACCGGCAGGTGAAGGGTCTGTTCGAACATGTACTGGCCGGACATGGCGGCATGCAGGACCTGATCTGAAAAACAGATCCAGGTCGTGCCGGGCTGGATGCGGATTTCCTGCTGGGGTGCGTTCTTCTGGTAATCCGCGTCGGCCTTCATGCGGTCATGCAGGTGCAGCATGATGTGGTCGTATTCGCTACGCTCGCTCTTGGTAATTTTCAACGCATGCAGCAGCTTCGCAGAGCCCGGCAACGGCCGCGGGATGTCGGGCAGGAAGTGCCGGGCCGCGCTTTCGAACGGTTCGCCCACGCGCCAGACGCGGGGAATGCCCTGGTGGTTGACGTTCGTGAAGACGCGAAGAATGCGCTCGCCCCGATTCGGTCGCGACGGAAACGCATCGACGTGCAGCCTCGAATCGTCTTTTCTCCAGGAAGTCTTCGACTCCCCCACGACGCCGGGCCGGAAACTCGCCCTGGCCACCCTCAAATGATCCGTGTAGCCGGGAAACAAGCGTGTCACCAGGCCCACGGCCTGTTCCGAGTAGCGATTGATCATGGCGTGCATGCGGAGCACCGCGTTGGGTGGTCCGCTAAAACCGCGCACGCCTTCGCCTTCGAGACTGATGTTCTTGCGCTTGCCGCTGAGCCAATCGGGCGAAAGGAATTCCTGCTCCTGCGGGGCAAGCGCGAAGGGCAGGTGGGTAAGACACAGGACTTTTCCCTTTTCCAGCGCGAGCGCGAATCGCGTGCTCAAATCCGGCTGGATGGCGGGCCGCCAGGTATCGAATTCGAGTTGCAGCAGCGGCTCGATCAGCGGGGTGAAATTGTCCATGAAGCACTTCCTGTTTTTTGTTCCGGCGACCTGGGCGATGACAGGGCCGTCATGCGTTCAATTTATATCCTTTTCGCCGCCTTCGCTACCGGCCCTGCATCGGCATTCACCGGTTCTCGGCCGGATCGGCAGCGGTCCGGAAGCTAGCGCGTCGGAACGCTCGTCCTGGATAGTCATCTGGCCCGGCTCCTGCGCGTAGCCACAGACCCAGGCCACGCGAACGACGGGCGTTCCCTTGAGCGCCACCGGTCGCAGCGTCAGGTGAAGGTTTTAGGTAGTATTCCGCCCTTCCGATTTCACCCCTTCGCCAATTCCAATGCCCATCCGCATTAACGAAGAACGCGGCGTCCGTTATTTGCAGTTCGATCCGCACTGGATCCAGGGCGCGATGCGGCTCTCGCGCCCGTGGTCGCTCGAACTCGATTACACCCGCGAAATGATGATGCCGCTGCTTCTGCGCCGGAGTCAGGAATGGCCGCGCAGCGTACTGCAGGTCGGGCTCGGCGCGGCGTCGATCACGCGCTTCCTGCATCGCTACTTCCCGAAAGCAAAACTCGACGTGGTGGAGATCGATCCGGAGGTCGTCCTGAATGCCTGGCAATTTTTTGAATTGCCGGAAGAGTCGGCGCGCCTGAATATCGAAATCGGGGACGGGTTTAAATACATGGCAACGACGCGCCGCCGGTTCGATCTCATCCTGGTCGATGGCTTCGATGCCCACGGCAGGGCGGGTAGGCTGCACTCTTCACTGTTTTACCGCATGTGCCGGGCGCGGCTTGCCAGCGGCGGCATGATGGTGACAAACATGCTCAGCCGTGCGCGGGAGAAACCGAATGCCGATCCCATTCGCAAAGCGTTCGACGATCGCGTAATGCTATTGCCGCCGTGCGAGGCCAATACCGTTGTGATTGCAAAGACCGGCGCGCCGATTCGCCTCGCCCTTGACGACCTCCGCTCCTCCGCCGACAAACTCAAGTCCCGCACCGGCCTCAACCTCCTGCCCACCATCTCCCGCCTTCGCTCTAATGACTTGTTTTTCTGAAACACTACATCTCAACGCAAAGGCGCAAAGGACGCAAAGTAAAAACGAAGGAAAAGTGGGGGCGGATCGTGAATATATTCGCAGCCGCAGGGATCGTAACGATCGCAATGGCTTCTATATCCTTCTGCACAATTCTCGCCACGTTGATTGCGCCGAGCATAGTCAGCCAACGAGGGATTACTTTCCCTCGCTTTCCTTTGCGACCTTTGCGCCTTTGCGTTGAGGCGTAATCCTTAGTTAGTGCCCAGCCACCGCTTGCGATTGCGGGCGCCGGCGGGCTCGTCGTTGACGGTTAGCGACCAGGCATCCGACCTGGCGGCGGCCAGGGTCACGTTTATCACATTCAATTCGTCGCGGCGAAATGTGTGCAGCGTGACGGCCTGGCCAGCCTTGCAACGGGACAACTGGGTTTCGAAGTTGTCCAGCGTGACGCGCAGTCCATCCATCGCAATGACGACGTCGCCGGAAGACAGCCCGGCCTGCTGGGCGGCTCCGCCATCCAGTACGTGCGTGATGCGCACGTTCCCGCCTTCGCTGCTGGTGCGAATGCCGAGCGCCACACCGCGATCGGCCGCGAGTTCCGCGCGGGTCGGCTTGCGTTCGCGGCGATCCACGCCTGAGCGTGCCGGCCTGAGCGCCATGTCTACGCCGACCGTATCCAGCAATTTCTGCAGCGGCAGGTCAGCGGTGGAGCGAAGCGCCTGATCGAAGAAGCGCTTGAGCTTCAGGCCGGTCACCTGTTCGGCGACCTTTTCGATGCCCTCTTCGGGGACGCCGATTCCTTTCATGCCGTAGCGTTTCCACAACGCGCGCATCACGTCGTCCAGCGATTTTCGTCCGCCGGTCTGATTGCGGATCAGCAGGTCCAGGCTCAACCCGATCAAGCTGCCTTTGCCGTAATAGCTGACCCCGGCATTCGGCATGTTTTCATCCAAGCGGTAGTACTTGATCCACGCATCGAAGCTCGATTCCGCGACCGTCTGCTTCTTGCGGCCGCTGGTGCGCAGAAGCGTGGTGATATTGCGGCCCAGGGTTTCGAGGTAAGTGCCGCGCGGCATGAGCCCGGAACGCACTAGCAGCAGATCATCGTAATAAGAGGTGAAGCCCTCGAAGGCCCACAACAGCGTCGTGTAATTCTCGCGATCGAGGTCGTAAGGGGTAAAAGCGGCGGGCTTGATGCGCTTGACGTTCCAGGTGTGGAAATACTCGTGGCTGGCCAGGCCGAGAAAAGTGCGGTAGCCGCCGCTCGGCTTGTCCATGCCTTCATGCGGCAAATCATTGCGCGCGCAGATCAGCGCCGTCGAAGCGCGATGCTCCAGGCCGCCGTAGCCATCGCCGACCGCGGTCACCAGGAATACGTAGCGATCCATCGGCGCAGGGGTGCCGAAGAACGCGATCTGGGTTTCGCACAGCGTCTTCAGGTCTTTCGTGAGCCGCCGCATGTCGGCGCGATGCCGGCCGGTGATCGCGATATCGTGCTGCACGCCGCCGGCCTTGAACGTCGCCAGTTCGAACGTGCCCATCTCGACCGGATGGTCGATCAGTTCGTCGTAGTCCGCCGCTTCATAGGTGCCGAACAAATAAGGCCTGGCGCCTTTGCGCCGCATCGCCGTGGCCACGCCCCAGTTCCGGTATTTTGCGCCTTTGGGCGGCAGAATCTCGACTTCGACGGGTTCGTCCTCGCGCTCATCGACCTTGAGGAAGACTGACGGACCGTTGAAGAACGCGTGCGTCGTGTCCAGGTGTGCGCCGCGCACCGAGAGATCCCACGCGTAAACTTCTATCGTCACCGTGACCGGACCGTCGACCGGTTCGACCTGCCAGGAATTCTTGTCCAGCTTCACCATGCGCATCAGCTTGCGGCCGCTCTGCGAACGGATGCGCACGACGTGCTTGGCGAACTCGCGGATCAGGTAACTGCCCGGGATCCAGGTCGGCAGCGAAAACTTCTGCCCCCACGGGTCCGGGTTGTCGACGGTGCAGCGGACTTCGAACAGATGGGCTTCGGGGTTGCTGGGGAAGATGGAATAGCGGATTGGTTGGTTCTTCATCAGTTGATCGGAGTGCCGGAAAGGGGTCGTCCGGCCTTTATGGCTGGCTCATGGGATTTCGTCAAGGAGTGCGCGGAACGCGCGGACCGGATACCCTCGAACCAAGTTCCGCGGTCGCACTGAATCCAGGAACGCGAATCGAGTTTGGAGTAGGATCAGCGCCTGCCCAAGTCCGATTCGCGCGCGGCAATCGCCGGAAATCGCGGGGTTGGGCGCCGTTACGATTTCACTCCGAGGAGAACAAAATGAGAAACCTGTTTGCAAAGTATTTGCGGCTGTCGGCGGGTATTTTGGCGGTGGCACTATTGTCGGGCGCCGCACACTCTGACGAGACCTGCAACTCTCCCTACATGAGCCGTCTGATCAAGGGGCAGGAGCACTATCTGCACGTGTGGACCCTCGGAGTCAAAGGCCTGGGCGATGGCTCCGACAAACTCGTCACCATCGATGTGGAGCCCGGCTCGAAGAATTTCGGCAAAGTCATCCATACGCGGTCGGTGGGCGGGCGGGGCGAAGCGCATCACATGGGTTTTACCGATGATCGCAAGTTCCTGTGGGCGGGACGGCTGGACGACAGCAAGATTTTCGTCTTCGATGTCGGCACCAATCCCGCCAAACCGAAACTCGTCAAGACCATCGCCAACTTTTCCGCCAAGACCGGCTACGTCGGTCCGCACACTTTCTACGCGCTGCCCGGCAGGATGCTGGTGCAGGGGCTTTCCAACAACAAGGACCACGGCGGCGTGACCGGCATCGCGCTCTACAATAACAAAGGCAACTTCATCACCCGCTACGCCATGCCGGTTGGCAAGGCTGACATCGGCGGCGGCGACGGCTACGGTTAGGCGGCGTAAATAAATAAAGGTACCAAGTAAGGATCACTTAGTCGTGGGCCTTATGACGTAGTTCCACTCACCGTGGAACTTATTGGGCTCGACG
>JAYVMZ010000212.1:0-3352 GCA_043758735.1 Betaproteobacteria bacterium | reverse complement strand
CGGTATGCGGAAGTTGATCAACGAACACGACGTCGTCGGGCATCCACCACTTTGCCACCTTGCCTTCGAAGAATTTGAGCAACTCTTCGCGCGTGACCTGGGCATCTTTCTTTTTCACGACCACGAGCAGCGGACGTTCATCCCACTTCGGATGGCGAATGCCCACGACCGCGGCTTCCGCGACGGCGGGATGCGCCACCGCGGTATTCTCCAGGTCGATGGAACTGATCCATTCGCCGCCGGACTTGATGACATCTTTGGAGCGATCCGTGATCTGCATGTAGCCGTCGGCGTCGATGTTGCAGACATCGCCGGTCGGAAACCAGCCGCGGCCGTGATCATCCTCGCGCAGTGGATTGCCGCCTTCGGACCGGTAGTATTCCTTGCAGATCCAGGGGCCGCGCACCAGCAGGTCGCCGAATGCCTTGCCGTCCCAAGGCAGATCCTTGCCGGCATCGTCGACGATCTTCATATCGACGCCGTAGATCGCGCGGCCTTGATTGTTCTGCAGGGTAAGGCGCCGTTCGGCGTCCCAGTCGTTGTGCTTGGCCTTGAACGTATTGACCGTGCCGAGCGGGCTCATTTCGGTCATGCCCCAGGCGTGAAAGACCTGTACGCCATAATCTTGTTCGAAGCTGCGGATCATCGCCGGCGGGCAGGCGGATCCGCCGATGACGGTGCGCTTGAGCGCGCTGAAGGTCTTGTTGTTCTGTTTCATGAACGCGAGCAGGCCGAGCCATACCGTCGGCACGCCTGCGGAGACCGTGACTTTTTCCTTCTCGAACAGCTCGAACACGCTGGCGCCATCGAGCCCCGCGCCAGGGAATACCAGCTTGGCGCCGACCATGGCCGCGCAATAGGGCAGGCCCCAGGCGTTGACGTGGAACATCGGCACCACCGGCAGGATGACGTCGCGCGCGGAAATGTTCAGCGCGTCCGGCATGCTCAACGCGTAGCAGTGAATGATGGTGCTGCGGTGGCTGTAGAGCACGCCCTTGGGATTGCCCGTCGTGCCCGAGGTGTAGCACAGCGACGATGCGGTGCGCTCGTCGAACTCAGGCCAGTCGAAATCATCGGAATGCGCGTCGATCAGTTCTTCGTAGCACAGCACATTGGCCAGCTTAGTCGGCGGCATGTGCGCCTTGTCGGTCATGAAGATCCAGCCCTTCACCAGCGGGCACTTGTCGGCAATGGCTTCGACCAGCGGCACGAAAGTCAGGTCGACAAATACATAGCGATCTTCGGCATGGTTGGCGATGTAGATGATTTGCTCGGGGAACAGCCTGGGATTGATCGTATGCGACACGGCGCCCATGCCCGCCGCCGCGTAATAGGCCTCGAAATGCCGGAAGCCGTTCCACGCCAGGGTGGCAACCCGGTCGTTCATTTTTACGCCGAGGGCGGTCAGTGCATTAACGAGCTTGCGGGCGCGGCAGTGAGCTTCGCGGTAGGTGTAGCGATGGATGGCGCCGCCTTCCACCAGGCGGGATACGATTTCGGTATCGCCGTGGTAGCGATCCGCGTGCCTGATCAGCGAAGAGATCAGCAGCGGGGTGTCCATCATGAGGCCTTGCATGGCGCAGCTCCCGTCATTATTCGATTCGCCCGGATTCTAGCAGTTTGCCCCGCCAGAATAGGGTTGTCCGTCGAGCCGGACGCGATCGCATTCGTTGCACTGCAAAAGAGCATTGGTGCATGGTTCGCAACTCGTTTACAACCGCGTTGCTTTGCGAATAGAATCCGGGCCGTACAATAAGGGCTCATGGCAGTCTATACGGCGCTCGAACCCGGTCGGCGAGCGCCATGTGAAAGGCCCGGAGCTGGCGCAACCAATAAAATAACGAGACAGATGACGTCCACGACCGTGTCCCGAAAATCCATTGTTCGTTTCGAGGCCGCCGTCCTCGGATCGTCCTTTCGAGGAGGAGGAATCGCAATGAGATCCCTGAAGACGGCGTTGCTGCTGTCGGCAGCCGTTCTGTTGCCAATGCTTTCCGCCGCTTCCCGCGCCGAAGAGACGATCAAGATTGCCTTCATCGAAGGCCTGAGCGGGCCCTTCGCGAACGTCGGCGAAATCGGGCTGCGCCACTATCAGCTCGCGGCCGAAGCGGTCAATGCGCGCGGCGGGGTGCTTGGCGGCACCAAAATCGAAATCGTGCCATTCGATCACAAGACCAGTCCGCAGGAAGCGCAACTGGTATTCAAGCAGGCGGCCGACCAGGGCATCCGCTATATTGCGCAAGGCAACGGTTCGAGCGTGGCCCTCGCCCTGTCCGACGCGGTTGCCAAGCACAATGAGCGCTACATGGACAAGAGCGTTCTGTTCCTGAACTACGCGGCGGTCGATCCCGCGCTGACGAACGACAAATGCAACTACTGGCATTTCCGCTTCGACGCCGACGGCGACATGAAGATGCAGGCGTTGACGAATTACATGGCGCTGCAGAAGGGCATCAAGAAGGTCTACCTGATCAACCAGGACTATTCTTTTGGCCAGGCGGTGACCAAGGCGGCGAAGGCAATGCTTGCGGCCAAGCGGCCGGACATCGAAATCGTCGGCGACGACCTGCATCCGCTTGGCAAGGTCAAGGATTTCGCACCGTACGTCGCCAAGATCAAAACTTCGGGCGCCGACAGCGTCATTACCGGCAACTGGGGCAACGACCTCGCGCTGCTGGTGAAGGCCGGTAAGGAAGCCGGGTTGAAGGCCGATTTCTACACGTACTACACGGGCGCGGCGGGCGCGGTCACCGCGTTCGGCGAAACGGGCGCCGGCCACGTCAAGCAAGTGACCACCTGGCATTCAAACATCGGCGGCAAGCAGGCTGCCGAGCACAACACGGGCTACCGCGCGCGCTATCCCGACGTTAAAGACGATCTCTACTATTCGTCGATCCGCGAGTCAGTCAACGCGCTGGCGATGGCGATCGACAAGGCCAAGAGCGCCGATCCGGCAAAAGTCGTGGTGGCGCTGGAAAACCTGAAGTTCGAGGATGACTCGGGCGAGGTTTACATCCGCGCCGACAATCACCAACTGGTGCAGCCGCTTTATATTTCCACGCTGGTCAAGGCCAACGGCAAGGACGTCAAGTTCGACGTCGAGAAAACCGGCCTCGGTTTCCGCACCGACGCGCGTGTCGAAGGCAAGGACACCGTGATGGCGACGACGTGCAAGTTTCAAAAGCCGTGATCAGAACGGTGATTGGTTAATAGAGAAAGCCCGAATCGCCAATTACTAATTACTAATTACTAACAGTTTGTTGAAATTCGACAAAAATGCGTCGGGGACCAACGATATGCCAATCGCATATTGCATTGATTCAATAAGTTGCGTGCCAATGCTCCCCAGAAA
>JAYVMZ010000211.1:0-2160 GCA_043758735.1 Betaproteobacteria bacterium | reverse complement strand
GAGACTTTGTCGTTCATGGCACGCAGGAGATGGTCCACCATTCCCGGCCGCGGGACACTATCGTGATCCAGCATCAGGACATGAGAGCCGATGCAATCCCGCGCGGCGTCGACCCCGATATTTTGCGCAGCCGCAATGCCTCGATTGCCTTCAAGCAATATCACCCGCACGTCGCCAGTCGTATTGCGTGACAACCATTCCCGGAAATCGGCAGCCGATCCGTTGTCGACGACAATGCTTGTGCAATTCATCGCCGCGACGGCCGTCATCTGGGCAAGGAACGCGACGGTATCCGGGTTGTAGGTTACGGAGACGACGACAACCTTTTCGCCCAAACGGCTTTTGTTTGTCCCGACTGCGATCACGTCGTTGCTCTGATTCGGTAGTTCGCGGGACTGTTCTCCAGCATCTTGCTGTAATAGGGATCGAACCTCGTCATCCCGGCCCACAGGGACTTGAACAGCGCTATTTCCTCGGGCGCAACAGTTCTTTCGCGCGTCTTGGACTCGAAGTGGTAGAGCCGCGCATCGGGTGAAAAAACCACCCTGTAGCCGGCCGTTACCGTCTTCAGGCAATAGTCGACGTCGTTGTAGTTGATGGAAAACGCCTCGTTGAAGCCGCCAATCCCATCGAAGACTTCCTTCCTCGTCATCAGGCAAGCCCCGGTAACTGCAAGATAGTTCCGGGTTCCGACCGCGCTGAGAAAATAACCGGGATAGCTCCCCGGGAAACCGCGATTTATGTGATCCGGCAATCCGTCGTCGTCGAATGTCACGCCCACGTGTTGGAGCGTGCCGTCCTCGAAATGAAGCTTTGCGCCAACGGCGCCAATGCCCTCTCGCTGAGCCAGTTGCAGCATATGCTGAATCCAGTCCGGTTCGATGACCTCTATGTCGTCATTCAGGAACAAGAGGTAATCACCCGAGGCATGCCGTGCCCCGATGTTCATCTTCCTCGCGACATTGAACGGTTCAAGGAAGTGCACCAACGCACAGCCGCTGTCGGTGACCGCCTTGAGGGTCTCCGGCCGCAGATCGCCGTTGTCCACCACGACGATTTCGTAATTTTCGTAGGAAGTTGATTTGCGCAGGCTGGAAAGGCAGTTGGCCAGAAGGTCGACTTCCCGGCCCCTCAGCCGCGCGTTCCTTCCCGCAGACGGGATCACGATGCTTACGAGGGGTGAGCCCCGCACCTCCTCCTTCAGGGAGAAGCATGCGGGGTACTTTGTCGCCCTCGCCTTCCCCTTGCGGCCGGTGCGCTGCAAATGCTCTTCCAACGCCTTGCACGCCGCAACGGTCACGTAGCCTTTTTGATTCATCGAAAGCGCGGTCGATCCTCGTATCACGCGCCAGTGGTAGAGCACCTTCGGAAGATGGACGATTCGGGATGCCCTTTCGATGAAACGAAGGACGAAATCGTAATCCTGCGCTCCTTCAAACCCCGTTCTGAAACCTTCCAGCTCCCTGACCAGCGTCATCCTGTGGCAGGCCAGATGAGCGGTGTACATGCATGCCTCGAGGTACTCCGGAGACCAGTCAGGCTTGAAGAAAGGTTCGAATCTTTCACCATCCGTCGAAATCTTGTCCTGGTCGCTGTAGATCATGTCGACGTGGCCACGGGCGTTGATGACTTTTGCGAACTCCAGAAGGGCGTCCGGGGCAATTTCGTCGTCGTTGTCAATGAGCACCAGGTAGTCTCCGGTGGCGAGCGCAAGTGCCGTGTTAGTGGCCTTCGAGATGTGCCCATTCTCCTCGCGAAATGCCACGCGTATTCTGCTGTCCCGCTCCCGGTACGCCTCCAGTATCGGCCGAACGCGCGCATCGGTTGAGGCGTCGTCCGCCAGGCACAACTCCCAGGCGGGATATACCTGACCGATCACCGATTCGATCGCTCGACGGAGCCATCTTTCCTCGACATTGAATACCGGAACGACTATCGAGAAAACCGGTTTCACGGGCAGCGCCGCCGCCTCGGCCCGAAGTGACTCCAGATCATCGGCAGTCAACGCCGTGCGCGCCACCCATTTCGCATAGATGCGCTGCTCATCCTCCAACTTTCCAAGGTGAATGCGCAGGCCGGCGACAAAGCCGCGGAGACCGTCCCGGCGCAACTTTCGCCAAACTGCCTGGAGGGAGCCGACCGGACCCAGCCTCTTTGAAT
>JAYVMZ010000210.1:0-6705 GCA_043758735.1 Betaproteobacteria bacterium | reverse complement strand
CTGCTGGCGGAAGGGAATGTAGACATAGTAAAGGCGCGGCTCGAGCGTCTGCAGGAACGCCCGTCCCCATAACATGGCCTCGCGTTCGAAAGTCAGCGCACTGTCCAGGCTGTAGATCGGCAGAGTCCTCGTCTCGTTGGTGCGATTCGAATCCTCGAACGAATAACTCGTCGTGTGGTAACCGATCTTGGGCGTTATATAGAAGAAAGAGTTCTGGAATGGTGCGCTGATCGACGGATACAGCGTCTCTCGCCTGCCGTTGAGCAGGAACGGGTGGTCGAACTCGACATACTCCCCCTGCATGCCAAAATCGAGGTGCGCGTCGGTCTGGCGCAGCATGTTAAGCGTGATCTGCGGCACGCGTGCGTAAGGCGGCGTCACCGGAGCCAGCGGATCCTGCAAAGTCTGGAATCGCTGCACCCGGGTATTAACGGTCCACCAGTTTCCGTCATAGAACAGATCACCTTCCCGGTTCAGGTTGGTCTGCGACGTGGCGGAGATTTTGTCACTCAGGTCCGTGAAATAGGTGTCGTCGGACACGCCTTGCAGATCCACTCCACCGGAAAACCCGTTGCCGAAATTCTGCTGGTGTTGCCAGGCATAGCCGTAGCGGGTCTGATTTTTCTGCCGGTCGTCGGGCAGGTACTCGCTGCGCACATCGCCCTTGAAGTCTGGATCGAGATAGCGGAAATCGCCGCCCATGAGCACGCCGCGCTTGGCCAGAATGCGCGGTGAGATGGTGGCGTCGTGATTCGGCGCGATGTTCCAGTAGAACGGCTGGGTATACTCGAAGCCGCTCTGTCCCGTGCTGCCGATAGTGGGCGGAAGCAGCCCGGTCTTGCGGCGGCCGCTCAGCGAGAAGTCCAGGTAGGGTGAATACAGGATCGGCACGCCTTTGAATACGACCGTAGCGTTTTGCGCAACTCCGACGTCCCGGATCCGGTCCAATTCCAGGCGGTCGACGCGCATGTACCAGTCGTCGTCGCCTACCTCGCAATTGGTGTAGGTCGCCTTGCGGATCCTGTAAAGATCGCGATTCTCGGCAACCAGACGGTTCGCGCCGCCGCGGGCTCTGTAGCGCCCCAGCCTGTACTCCGGCTTGTCGATATAGCCGCTGTCGTTCTGCAAATCGTAGAACAGCTGATCGCCGGTGATGACGTCGCCGTCTTTTTCAAACCGCACGTGGCCGGTCGCGGTGATTTGTTCGTCCGGAAAAGACAGATGCAACCGATCGGAAAACACCGCGGCACCGCGCTTGCGAAGGCGTACGCTGCCAGTGGCATCCAGCTCCTGGTCCTGGTTACCGTCGATGCTGTCAGCGTCGAGAAACAACGTGGGAGGATCATCGCGGCCCAGCGCATACGGAATCAGCTCCGTCTGCATGCGCAGTTTCAAGCCGGGCTCCTCGGCGTGCGCGTCGGACGCGACAGACAGGATCAACACCAGGACTGCAGATGTGACACGGGAACGATGCATGCGGGTTGTTGATCGAGGCGAGGTGCTAAAATCTCACAATTCATCCCTCAAGGCAACGAAGCAGCTTGGATCGTTACGCGCTCCTGCAGGACTGGCTGACCAGCCAACTTCCCGAACGGACCTTCTCCCTCGCCCCAGCTTCGGCGGATGCCAGCTTCCGGCGCTATTTCCGCGTGACCCTGCCGGACACCTCTCTCATCGTCATGGATGCGCCGCCGGAGCAGGAGGATTGCCGACCGTTCGTGCACGTGGCCGGACTCATGGCCAACGCGGGACTCAATGTCCCCGCCGTGCTCGCGCAGGACCTGACCCTGGGGTTCCTGTTGTTGTCGGACCTGGGTTCGACCACTTATCTTGCAGCGCTTAACGACGACAATGCCGACGTCCTGTTCAGTGATGCCATCGATGCGCTGATCCGCTGGCAACTGGCCAGCCGCGAAGGCGTGCTGCCTCCCTACGACGAGGCCTTGCTGCGGCGCGAACTTGACCTGTTCCCCGAATGGTACGTCCGCCGCCACCTCGGCATTGAACTCGATGCGCTGCAACGCGAATCGCTGGCAGCGGTGTTCCGCCTTGTCCTGTCGAATAATCTGGCGCAGCCCTGCACGTTTGTGCATCGCGATTACATGCCGCGCAACCTGATGCTGACCGAGCCCAATCCCGGCGTGCTCGACTTCCAGGACGCGGTTTACGGGCCAGTCTCCTATGACGTGGCTTGCCTTTTCAAGGATGCTTTCGTGAGTTGGGAGGAGCGGCGCGTTCTCGACTGGACCATTCGCTACTGGGAACGCGCGCGGCGGGCGGGATTGCCCGTCAACAGTGACTTCGGCGAGTTCTATCGCGACTTCGAATGGATGGGATTGCAGCGCCACCTCAAAGTGCTTGGCATCTTTGCGCGCATCTGCCATCGCGACGGTAAGCCCGCTTATGTCAAGGACACACCGCGTTTCCTAGGCTACGTTCGCGCGGTGGCAGGACGCTATGCGCCGCTGGCTCCGCTGTTGCGCCTGCTCGATCAACTCGCCGATCGCAAACCGGCGATCGGCTACACGTTCTGAATCGCGTGTCGCCGCCCTCCGTTCCCGTTGCGATGATTCTCGCCGCCGGCCGCGGCGAGCGCATGCGCCCATTGACCGATCGCACGCCCAAATCGATGTTGCCGGTCGGCGGCAAGCCGCTGATTTTCAGGCATCTGGAAAAGCTGGCCGGCGCAGGCTTCCGCAAGGTGGTGATCAACCATGCCCATCTGGGCGAACAGATCGAATCCGCCGTAGACGATGGCGGACGCTGGAATCTCGCCGTCCTCTTTTCGCCGGAGGCTCAAGCGCTGGAAACCGCTGGCGGCATCCGCAATGCGCTGCCGCTGCTGCGCGAGCCGGTGTTTGCCGTCGTCAACGCCGACGTCTACAGCGACTACGACTATGCCCGTCTCGCTGACGCGATCCTTCAGATGCACGCGGCAACGCTCGCGCACCTCGTGCTGGTCGACAATCCGCCGCATCATCCGCAAGGTGATTTTTCCCTGGAAGGCGGCCTGGTGCGCGCCGGGTCCGCAGGCCTGCTGACATTCAGCGGCATCGGCGTCTATCGCGCAGCGTTGTTCGCCCCGGTCGCACCAGGAAGCAAGCACGCGCTGGCGCCATTGCTGCGCGCCCAGATGGCCCTTGGCAAGATTTCCGGTGAGCATTTTCGCGAGGAATGGGACGACATCGGCACACCGCAGCGCCTGGCCGATCTCGAGGCGCGGCTTCGGCAACCGCCCCGCGTCTAACCCGCATTCCGGCTCGTAGCCGCACAGGCCGTATAATTCATGGTCTATCTCCTTCGGAACGCTGCAGCATGATCGATCCCTCCTCGTACGCCCGTCGCCGCGCCCGGTTGGCCACTTTGATGGAGGAAGGGGTTGCAGTGATACGTACCGCGCCGGAACGCGCGCGCAATCGCGATTCATCCTACCCGTTCCGCTTCGACAGCTATTTTCACTATCTCACCGGTTTTCCCGAACCCGAGGCGGTCATGGTGCTTTGCGCCGGAAATACGGCGAAGAGCATCCTGTTCTGCCGCGAAAAGGACATCGAGCGCGAGATCTGGGACGGCTTTCGCTACGGCCCGGACAAGGCGCGGGAAGTTTTCGGATTTGATGAAACGTTTCCGGTTGCAAAGATCGACGAGTTGTTGCCGCAATTGCTTGCCAATCAGTCGGCGGTGTTTTGCGATGTAGGCGCGGATCCGGGCTGGGACCAGCAGGTGATCGGCTGGATCAACAAGGTGCGCGCACAGGTCAGGTCGGGCGTGAGCGCGCCGGGCGAGATTCGCGACATCCGCCGCATCCTCGACGACATGCGGCTCGTCAAGGATGAACACGAGATCGCCACCATGAAGCGCGCAGCCGCCATTTCTTCGCAAGCGCATCGGCGTGCCATGGGTGCTACGCGCCCCGGTATGCACGAGTACGAACTGGAGGCCGAATTGATCCACGAATTCCGGCGCCAGGGGGCGCAGTCTCCCGCCTATACATCGATCGTGGCAGGCGGGGCCAATGCCTGCGTTCTGCATTACGTGCAAAACGATGCTGTGCTAAACGCCGGCGAAGTCGTGCTGATCGATGCGGGATGCGAACTCGACGGCTATGCTTCGGACATCACGCGTACTTTTCCGGTGAGCGGAAAATTCTCGGGGCCGCAGCGCGATATCTATCAACTCGTGCTGTCGGCCCAGGCGGCAGCCATCGCGCAGGTGAAACCCGGCAATGAATGGGAAGCGCCCCACGACGCGGCAGTGAAAGTGCTGGCGCAGGGCATGGTGGACCTCGGGTTGTGCAACGGCAGCGCGGACGGCGTGATCGAGTCGGGTGACTACCGGCGTTTTTACATGCACCGCACCGGCCACTGGCTGGGCATGGACGTCCATGATGCCGGCGACTACAAGCGCGACGGCGCCTGGCTTGCGCTGAAGCCGGGCATGGTGCTGACGGTCGAGCCGGGCTGCTATGTCCGTCCGGGGGAAGGCGTGCCGGAGAAGTTCTGGAATATCGGCGTGCGCATCGAAGATGACGCGCTGGTGACCGGGAGCAACTGCGAAATCATCACCTCTGCGCCGAAGAGCATCGACGAAATCGAAGCGCTGATGCGCCGCTGACGTCGCAAAACGATTCATGCCCCAGCTCTGGATCGCCGCGATCCCCGGAACCTTGCCGTGAGCGGGCATGACTTCGATATCGTGATCGTCGGCGGCGGACCGGTCGGTGCTGCCGTGGCGATCGCACTCGTGGGCAGCGGCCTCGGCGTTGCCGTAATCGAAGCCCGCCCAGACGCGGGCAGCAGCAAGGATGCGCGCACGCTGGCCATGTCCTATGGCAGCCGACTGATCCTCGAACGACTCGGCATCTGGCCGCAACTCGAACCGGTCACGCCGATCGAATCCATCCATGTGTCGCAACGCGGCGGTTTTGGCCGCACGCTGCTAAGCGCGCAGGAAGCGCACTTGCCCGCGCTCGGCTATGTCGTGCGCTATGCCGGATTGCAACAGGCTTTCGGCAAGGCCCTCGCGTCCGAGCACATAACGTTGTTGGCAGGTGCTGAAGTCACCGACACGCAATCCACCGCCGATGGCGTCGCCATCGAATATCGCCAGCAGGAAAGCGCGCATTCGATTGCGGCGCGTCTGCTGATCGTCGCTGACGGCGGCGCCAGCGCAGGCTTGCGCGCCGGCGCGACGGTGAAGAGCCAAGAATATGGCCAGCATGCCGTGGTCGGCCTGGTCGAAACTTCACAGCCGCACGCGCAGAAAGCTTACGAGCGCTTCACGCCGGACGGCCCGATCGCATTGTTGCCGTTCGAGCATCGCTATGCACTGGTCTGGACCGCAGCACCCGACGCGGCCGATAGCTTGATGGGGCTTCCGCCAACCGGCTTCCTGGAGAAATTGCAGCGGCATTTCGGCGATCGCGCAGGGCGTTTCATGTCCATTGAAGCACGTGCCCGCTTTCCGCTGACTTTGCGTTATGCCGCGGATCCGGTTCTGCCGCGCACCGTCCTGCTCGGCAATGCCGCGCAGGCATTGCATCCGATTGCCGGCCAGGGCTTCAACCTGGGATTGCGCGACGCTTGGGAATTGGCAGAAACGTTGCTGAGCGACCCGACCCTGGATCCGGGAGGCGACGCTTGCCTGTCGAAATATCGAGCGGTGCGCCGGACGGACCGGTTGCGCGGCATTGCGCTAACCCATTCGCTGGTCAAGATTTTCTCCAACGATTTTGCGCCGCTGCAGCTCACTCGCGGCGCCGCGTTATCGTTGCTCGAACTCGTTCCCCCGGCCAAACGGGCCTTCATGCAGCGCATGATCTTCGGCGCATAGCGACGACAAGCGCTGCCGCGCATTCTCCAATGCGCATCCTTTGCGCTAGAATGGCGGTCCACTTTTTCCGTCCGGCACCGGAATGCAGATCGGTCCGCATCTTCTCAGGAACAATCTGATCGTCGCACCCATGGCCGGCGTGACCGATCGGCCATTTCGCAAATTATGCAAGGCGATGGGGGCGGGCATGGCCGTATCGGAAATGATTTCGTCGAATGCGCAGCTATGGAATACGGCAAAATCGCGCCGCCGCGCGGATCATGAAGGAGAAGTCGACCCCATTTCGGTGCAGATTGCCGGAGCCGATCCGGTCGCGATGGCGGAAGCGGCCCGCTACAACGCGGATCGCGGCGCACAAATCATCGACATCAACATGGGCTGCCCGGCCAAGAAGGTCTGCAACGTTTCCGCAGGATCGGCGCTGTTGCAGAACGAGCCGCTGGTCGGCCGGATTCTCGACGCCGTTGTAGCGGCCGTCGACATTCCGGTGACGCTAAAAATTCGCACCGGATGGAATCTGCAGAACCGCAATGCCGTGCGTGTGGCCGAAATCGCGCAGTCCGCCGGCATCAAAGCGTTGTCGATTCACGGCCGTACCCGCGCCTGTGCCTTCGTCGGCGACGTCGAATACGACACCATCGCCGACGTGAAATCACGCGTCGGCATTCCCGTCATTGCCAACGGCGACATTGATTCGCCGGAAAAAGCCCGCGAAGTATTGCGCCGTACCGGCGCGGATGCGCTGATGATCGGCCGTGCAGCGCAGGGAAGGCCGTGGATTTTTCGCGAGATCCAGCACTTCCTGTTATTCGGTTGCCATCTCCCGTCGCCGGAAATAGCAGAGATCCGTGACGTTCTGGTACAGCATTTGCA
>JAYVMZ010000209.1:0-3222 GCA_043758735.1 Betaproteobacteria bacterium | reverse complement strand
CATGTTCCTGGCGGCGATTCCGATGTCGAGCATTTTCGGCGGTCCGTTTTCCGGCTGGATACTGCATTCATTCTCCGACGCGGGCGGGCTGCGTGGATGGCAATGGTTGTTTCTCATTGAAACCATTCCGTCCCTGATCCTCGGGGTGGCAACGCTATTCTATCTCGACGACCGCGTGAGTTCCGCCAAATGGCTCAGCGCCGAGGAAAAGCGGATTGTTGGCGAGAACGTCGAAGCGGAAGCGAAGGGCAAGGAGGGTTGTTCCAGCCTTGCTGATGCCTTCCGGAGCGGTCGAGTCTGGCTGCTCGGATTGGCGTATTTCTGTTTCGCCAATGCGATCTATGTCATCAGTTTCTGGCTGCCTACGCTCATCAGGCAAAAAGGGGTGGCCGACCCGCTGAAGATCGGCGTGCTGACGGCCATTCCCTACGCCGTGGCGATCGTCGCGATGATTTGCGTTAGTGCCCACGCCGACAAACAGGGTGAGCGCCGCTGGCATACCGTCATCCCTTGCTTCCTGACGGGAGTCGGCTTGATATTGAGCGCTATACCCACCGAGAACCTGGTGCTGGCAATGCTTGCGTTGACATTGGCAACGGCCGCCGCGTCGAGCGCGCAGGCGGCGTTCTGGAGCCTGCCCTCTGCGTTTCTCGGCGGGGCGGCCGCTGCGGCCGGCATAGCGCTGGTCAATTCCATGGGCAACATCGCTGGTTTTGTCAGTTCCTGGGTGGTCGGCCGGATGACCGATCTGACCGGCAGCTCCGGTTCGAGTCTGTATCTTTTCGGCGCTCTGATGTTCGTGGGTGGCGCGATGATCCTGATGCTGCCCGCACGGTTGGTCAATAGGTAACAAGCGCGAATGCGACGTTTATACATGACGGCGGAAACCATGGATGCAGCTCGATACGGAACGCTTTACGAATCCCTGCAGCGCACGGTGCGCAAGCACGGCGATCGCCCGGCTTATGCGGTGCCCCCGATGGCGGGACGTGCTTATCATCCCGACGGGTGGGAGATTACCTGGGCCCAGACGCTCGCCGAGGTCGAGGAGAAGAAGCGCGTCTACGAGCAAGCAGGCTACGGTTGCGGGAGCCGCGTCGCGATGCTCTTCGATCAGCGGCCGGAATTTTTCTTCCACTACTACGCGCTGAATGCACTGGGCGCCAGTGTCGTGCCTCTGAACCCCGACTATCGCCGCGAAGAAATCCGATATGTGATCGAACACTCGGAGGCGAGCCTTGTGGTTGCGATTGAAAGCCGGCTGGAAGACGCGAAAGCTGTGGCGCAAGTTATTGCTAGCGGCTTGCCAGTGGTTTCTTTGGAGCACTTTCCGGATCGTCTGCCAAGGCTGGCCACGCGCACGCCGACGGGTTTGCCCGACGCCGAAACCGAAGCCGCGCTGCTCTACACGTCGGGTACGACCGGTCAGCCGAAGGGTTGCATACTCACCAATGAATATTTTCATACGTTCGGCGCCTGCTATCTGTTGCTCGGCGGCAGGCTCGCATTTCGCGAAGGCGAAGATCGCTTGTACAATCCGCTGCCCCTGCATCATGCCAACTGTCTGTCGGTCTCGGCGCCGGCCATGCTGCTCAGCGGCAACTGCCTGATCTTTCCCGACCGATTTCACGCCAGCACCTGGTGGAATGACCTCATCACCACGCGCGCCACCGCAGTTCAGTTCCAGGGGATCATTCCCAACATCCTGCTGAAGTTGCCAGAATGCCCGGCGGAGCGGGCGCACCAGGTGAGATTCGCACTGTGCGCAGGCGTTGAGCCAAGCCAGCACGAGACATTTGAAACGCGCTTCGGGTTTCCTGTTGTCGAAATGTGGGCAATGACAGAAACCGGCCGACTGATCAGCGACAACCACGAGCCGCGCGCGATCCATACCCGTTCCTTCGGCCGACCGAATCCTTGGGTCGAGGTGCGTGTCGTCGACGAGCAGGGCGGCGATGTGTCGGCAAACGAGCCCGGCGAAATGGTGATCCGGCACAGCGCCGCCTCGCCACGTAAAGGATTTTTTTCCGGTTATCTGAAAAATGCGCAAGCGACCGAAGAGGCGTGGCGCGATGGCTGGTTCCATACCGGTGATGCCGTGATGCGCGACCAAAGCGGCATGCTCTACTTCGTCGATCGCCGTAAAAATATCATTCGCCGCTCGGGTGAAAACATTGCGGCCGCAGAGATCGAGGCGAGCCTCAACGCCCACGACAAGGTGAAGCAGGTCGCGGTGCTGGCTGCGCCCGATGAGGTCCGTGAAGAGGAGGTCATGGCCTGCGTGATCGCCAAGTCAGCCGATGATGTGGCCAATCCGTCCGCGCGTGAGAAACTGGCTCGCGAGCTGTTCGACTGGTGTTACGAGCGCATGGCCTACTTCAAGGCTCCCGGTTGGATCCTGTTCGTAGATAGTCTGCCGATGGGCAGTTCGGCCAAAGTGCAGAAGATCCATATCTTTCCCAGCGGTTCCGATCCGCGCCAGCAAACCGGCGTGATCGATCTGCGGCCGCTGAAGAAGCAGAAAAAACCGCCCGTACATTGACCCATCGAGGATATTGATCCAATGCCACTCGCTTCCCTTACTCCCGATACTGCAGCAGGCGTCATCGCGCGCTTTCTCAAGGCGCGCGGCGTCCACCGGATCTTTGGACTTTGCGGCGGGCACATCATGCCGATCTGGATGCGGGCAGACGCGGAAGGCATCCAGATCATCGACGTCCGCGACGAGCGTGCGGCGGTGTATATGGCGCACGCCCATAGCGAACTGACCGGGGGGCTTGGCGTGGCGCTGGTCACGGCCGGGCCGGGAATGACCAATGCCATGACTGGCATTGCCAATGCGCACATCGCGCGCGCATCGGTGCTTGTGCTGTCCGGCGGACCGCCCCGGCAGCAGGAAAATCGCGGTGGCCTTCAGGATCTGCCGCACGTCGATCTCGTGCGCCCGATCACGCGTTATGCGCGGACCGTGCGTGAAGCTTCGCTGGTGCTGCAGGAACTCGACGAGGCGGTGTCGCGTGCCCTCGGACAGGGCGGCGAACCGGGCCCGGTCTATCTGGATTTCCCGACCGATACCTTGCGCGACGAAGTGCCGCGGCCGCTGCAACTCGAAGAGCACTTTCGGCCTAAGTCGCGCCCCGTCCTGCTTCCCAACGATGATGATGTTGCGGCCGCGGTTGATTTACTGTGGTCGGCGAAGCGCCCGCTGGTGATCAGCGGCCG
>JAYVMZ010000208.1:0-10988 GCA_043758735.1 Betaproteobacteria bacterium | reverse complement strand
CGTGGTGCCGGCCGAGCAGGTGCATGCGGTGTTGAATGCGCACGGCTGCAACACCCAACGCCAGCGCAGCTTTCCGGCGGTGGCCGGGGTCTACTACTGCATGGCATTGAGCCTGTACCCGGAGGCCGCCTACGAAGAAGTGTTTGCCGTGGTGGCGCAAGGCTTGGCCTGGGCCGCCGGTGCGGCGGAGCCGGCACGGGTCGCCAAGTCCTCGATCAGCGCGTTGCGCAGCCGGATCGGCTCTGCCCCCTTGGGTGAACTCATGCAGCGCTGCTGCGTGCCGCTGGCCGAACCGCATGCGCACCCGCAGGCGTTCTACGCCGGGCTGCGCCTGGTGGCCATCGACGGCAGCAACTTTGAGCTGCCCGACGAGGCCGACAACGTGAAGCACTTCGGCTACCCGGGCAGCCGCACGGGGCACGCGGGCTATCCGCAGGCCCAGTGCGCGGTGCTGGTGGAGTGCGCCACGCATGCCATCTTTGCCGCCAACCTGGGGCCCTACCGTGCCAGCGAATGGGAGATCTGCGAGCCCCTACTCAAGACTCTGCGGCCGGGCATGTTGTGTCTGGCCGACCGTGGCTTCAACGGCTACGCGTACTGGCGCCAAGCCCAGGCCACCGGTGCGCAGCTGCTATGGCGCTGCGCGGCCAACCGGCAACTGCCGGTGCGCCAGGCGCTGAGCGATGGCTCTTACCTGAGCGATATCTATCCGACCAGGAAGGGGCGGCGTGCCGGGGCTGCCGAGGCCATCGCGGTGCGCGTCATCGAGTACGCCCTGCCGGGCTTGCCGGATGCGCAGCCGCGCTACCGCCTGTTGACCACGCTGCTCGATCCGCTCGCTGCCCCGGCATTGGAGTTGGCGGCGCTCTACCACGAGCGCTGGCAGGTCGAGGCGGTGTTCGATGAATTGAAGACGCACTTGCGGCAAAGCCGCCGCGTGCTGCGTAGCAAGACTGCCGAGCTGGTGCGTCAGGAGTTCTACGGCTGGGTGCTGGCGCACTACGCGGTACGCTGGCTGTTGCACCAAGGGGCGAGTCGCCACCGAATACCCCACGCCGAGCTCTCGTTCACCGGGCATGTGCAACTACTACGCCGCGCACAACCCCGCTCTGGGGCCTTCCCCCCCAGAGCGGCCCAGAAAGCGCCAGCGCTGGTTCCGTGAGCTGCTGGATGCGGCGGCGCGCTTGCGCGCCACGCGTACGCTGGGCAAGCAGACCCCGCGCATGGTCAAGCGGCGCAACTCCCCGTATGCCTCGCACGATCGCTCGGCGCTCATTCGCCTCGACATGAACTGTGAGCCGAAGATGCTTGACCCGCCCCCACTGCACTGCCGGCAGCGCTTCCCGGCGGGAATTCTAATCTAAACGAACAGTATTGGGTCAGGCCTTGCCTTTTGCCTCCCGCTGAGGTGTAGTCAGTCCAAATACTTCGTCCGTAGCAATGAAGCATGCAAAAAGCAAGACCCCAATCACTCTGTTGGTTACTCGGTCATTTGTAATCACAAGTCACGCCGAATTCTTCTTTTCATGGTTATTTAAGGCGTCTGACGATGCGCCAGGTTTCTTCGTAGATGCTTTCCCGCGGACCGATCGCCACCACTTCGACCCGGCGTTCGCCGGAAAGACGATAGACCGCCCGAAATCCTCCAACTCGAAAACCCCTCAGTCCCGAGAGTTCCTGCTTGAGTGCTTTGCCGTTAGGCGGATGCTGGGCTATTTCAGTCAGTGCCGCCCTGAGTTTCTTTTTCAGATTCGGGTGCAATCCACGGACAAGGTCCGCGACCGCGTCGGGTACCCGCAACTTGTGAGTACCCGCATGTTTCATGCACCGAGTGCCCGGGGCGTATCCGAGGTGTCTACCGGAATAACTCTTCCAGAGTATAAAGCCTGGCTTTGCGCGCTTTGAGCGCGGCCAGTCCGGCTTTTATCTCCTTCATCAAACCCGACTGAGCCCGAACCGCGAACGTTTCCCGCCAGCTTTCGTATTCGTCGGGACTGATCAGCACAGCGGCCGGTCGGCCGTTCTTGGTGATGATGACTTCCTCGTCTGTATTGCCGACCTTCTCTATCAGGCGGCTCAGATTCGCTTTGGCGTCGGACAACGATAATGTTTTCATTTTGTACAATCGCCATGAATTGACTAGAATTCTGGTCAGAATAGGCCATTCCCCCGAAAGCGTCAATGAGTTGAGTGTGCGCCCGAACCGGCGCCCAGGTGCAGATTCCTGGGAATCTGTACCATTCGCCTCTGCATGTGAGGAACAACGCATCACATATTGATACCCGGAATTTTTCTCTCCTCCGTGTCCTCCGTGGTTCAAGAAGTAGATAAAGCGGCGAGGAAACAATGAATCTGACAAAGAGACTGGAAAAATGCTACGCCGCGGCAGTCCACGACGTGCTGCGTGGCATGGGCCACGCGAACTGTGTGCTGCCGCACACCATCAAGCCGCTCGACCCGACGAAGAAGCTAGCGGGCGAGATCTACACGGTGAGCGGCTATATCGACCAGACGCGCGACGCGCACGACACGCTGGTGCAGTGGACCGGACTGCTGTCGAAGGCGCCGGCCGGCAAGGTGATGGTCTGCCAGCCGAACACGCACATGGTGGCGCTGATGGGCGAGTTATCCGCGGAGACGCTGCATCACAAGGGCGTGCTGGGTTATGTCGTGGATGGCGGCTGCCGCGACACCGACTTTATTTTGAAACTGGGCTTCCCGGTGTTCTGCAGCTTCACTACGCCGTGCGACATCGTCGGGCGCTGGGTGCCAGATCGCTTCGGCCAGCCCCTAACCATCGGAGAAGTGACTATCCGCACCGGCGACTGGCTGCTGGCCGACCGCGATGGGGTGGTGATCATTCCGGGCAAGCTCGCGGAGCAGGTGGTCAGCAAGACGGAAGAGGTACTACTGACCGAGAACAAGGTGCGCAGCGCCATTCTCGGCGGCATGGATCCGCAGGAAGCCTATCTCAAGTTCGGGAAATTCTGACAGTGAACAGTGAACGGAGGCCTTCAGCACTCCAGCTCTGCGCCGTTACCGTTCACCGATCACCGTTTACTGTTCCCCGTATTCCCCCATGACACTTGCAAGTCCCCTCCCGTGTCTCTACCCTTGCCGTCAAACGTTTTACCGCAGGATGCATTTCCAACCTTGTCTCCTAAAAGAGGTCTGATGCCATGGCAATCGATCCGTACGCCGCACCGAAATCCCGTGTCGCCGATACTCCACATGATTCCCCCGACGGCGTATTTGTAGCGGGCGGCCTCAGCGTGGCGGCGGGCAACGGCTGGAACTGGATCACGGATGCGTGGGACTTGTTCAAGGACCAGAAAGGCACCTGGATAGGCGTATTCGTCATCTTCGCGGTCCTGGTCATTGCATCCAACATCCTGCCGGGCATCGGCCCGATCCTGCTCGTCCTGTTCACCCCGGTGCTCTACGGCGGCGTGATGCTGGGCTGCGAAGCGCAGCGCAGGGGCGACCCGCTGCAGATCGGCCACCTGTTCGCGGGATTCCGCAACAACACGGGCAAGTTGATCGGCGTGGGGGCGGTCGCCCTGCTGATGTTCGCCGCAGTCTTCGTCGTGGTCATGCTGATCTTCGGCGCCGAAATGGCGCGCATGATGATTGGCGGCAAGCCGACTCCGGAACAGATGCAGGCCGCCACCGCAAGCATCTTGCTCGCGCCGCTGATCATTCTCGCCCTGAGCCTGCCGATTTACATGGCAATCTGGTTCGCAAGCCCGCTCATCATGTTTAACAACCTGAGCGTGGGAGAAGCTATCAAAGGAAGTTTTTCCGGATGCCTGAAAAACATCCTGTCCTCGCTGGTGTTTGGCGTCGCGTTTCTTATGCTCGCTATCGTCGCCACCATTCCGATCGGCCTGGGGTGGCTGGTGCTCGGGCCGGTATTTCTGGCCAGCATTTATACCGGATATCGCGACATTTATTACGCCCACTGATCCGCCGGCTCCGTGCTCGATACCGCGCGCCGCATCGCTACGCCCGAGGGCATCGAGCTCACCCTGCGGCTTGCCGGCCCCATTCCGCGCGCCCTGGCATGGGGAATCGACCTGCTGATTCGCGGCGTCATCCTCGGCGTCATCGCGTACACAGCCGCCGCGCTGAAACAGTCCGGCATGGCCATCATCCTGCTGAGCGCCTTTCTCATCGAATGGCTTTACCCCGCCTGGTTCGAGGCGACCCGCGGCGCCACGCCAGGCAAACGCGCGATCGGGCTGATCGTGCTGAACGACGACGGCACGCCGGTGCGCTGGCCCGCGGCGATGACGCGCAACCTGTTGCGCGCGGCGGACTTCCTGCCGACGATGTATCTCGCCGGATTCGTCGCCATGGTGATGAACCGGGACTTCAAACGACTCGGCGACCTCGCCGCCAACACGCTGGTGGTTTATCGCGAGCAAAAGCTTATCCCGCTGGCGATCCCGGAAGCGGAACCGCGTGCGCCGGGTTACTCGCTTTCCATCACCGAGCAGCGCGCGATTCTCGATTTCGCCGCACGCTCCACCGGACTGACACCGGAGCGCGCGGAAGAGTTGGCGCAGATCCCGCAGACGCTGATTAAGGGTGCCCCGCCGGGCGAGGCAACCGCGCGCCTGATCGGCATCGCGAATTACCTGGTGGGCAGGACGTGAAGCAGGCCGCTTTCGAGCAACACTATGCCGCCGACTGGCACAGTTTCGAGCAATGGCTCGACCGCAACGACAAGCAGGGCGGCAAAAAAAATACGCGCCAACCATCACGCTGGCCGACAGGGAAATCCCGCGCGCCTACCGGCATATCTGCCAGTTGCTCGCGATTGCGCGCGAACGCCAGTACAGCCCGGACCTCATCGACCGGCTGAACCGGCTCGCATTGCGCGGCCATCACCTGCTTTACGGCGCGCGTGGCGGACGCGCGGCGCCGCTGCTGGAATTTCTTTCGGCGGGCTTTCCGCGGCTGGTGCGCGCCGAGTGGCGGCTGGTTACCGCCGCCGTGGTGCTGTTCGCCGGACCGCTTCTGGCGCTGATTGCCGTGCTGTCAGCCACTCCGGATTTCATCCACTATTTCGTCGATCCCGCGGGGCTGGCGCGCTTCCAGGAAATGTACGACCCGGGCAATCCGCGCCTCGGCATGCGCCAGGCGGACGATAACCTGATGATGTTCGCGTTCTACATCTGGAACAACGATCAAGATCGGCTTCCAGACTTTTGCCACCGGCGTGCTGCTGGGCATCGGCAGCGTCTACTTTCTTCTGTTCAACGGCGCGCAGATCGGCGCGGTCGCCGGCTATTTCAGCGGCGCCAATTTCACCGAACCGTTCTGGTCTTTCGTGTCGGGCCACAGCGCCATGGAACTGACGGCGATCATGCTGTCCGGCGCGGCGGGCCTGAAAATGGGCGCGTCGCTGATCGCGCCCGACAGGCAGTCGCGAAAGGCGGCGTTGATGGCAGCCGCCCGGCCCGCGGTAAGACTGATGTACGGCGCCGCGCTGATGTTCGTGATCGCGGCTTTCATCGAGGGCTTCTGGTCGCCGCTCACGCTCTTCCCCGCGGCCACCAAATACACCGTCGGCATCATCATGTGGCTGCTCGTGATCGGTTACTTCCTGCTCGCCGGGCGCCGCAATGCAGCCTGATCGCGTCGCGGTCGTGCTGCGCCCGCGCATCGGCTGGGAGGCGCTCGACCTCGGCTTTCAGATGGCGCGCGAATGGTGGCGGCCGATCTGGACGGTGTGGTTTGCCCTGTACCTGCCTGTTGCCGCGTTGTGCCTGTACGCATTCCCGAATCGTTTTCACGCGGTGCTGGTGCTCTGGTGGCTCAAGCCGGTGTTCGACCGCGCCGTGCTCCACACCGTAAGCCGCGCGGTGTTCGGCGAACCGCAGGGCGTGCGCGCCACTTTGCGGGCCGTGCGGGAATGGCTGCCGCCGGGCATCGTCACCGCGCTGACTTTTCGCGCCTTAACCTCGCGCGCTCTTTCGTGCTGCCCGTGGCGCAACTCGAACGGCAGCGCGGATCCGCGGCGCGCAAGCGCAATGCCGCGCTGGGCAGCCGCATGCGCAATGTCGGCGTCTGGCTCACCGTGGTCTGCTCCAATCTCGAATGGGTCACCTTGTTCGGCCTCGGCGCCCTGGTGCAAATGCTCGAACCCGCAGCCGGCGAATCCGGTCCGGACGACGAAAGCGCCGACGGTTCCTTCTGGGGACGATTCGCGCAATGGGGATTGAAAGAAGCCTGCTTTTATATCGCGGCAGCCTCGCTGGTCGAGCCTTTTTACGTGACGGCCGGCTTCGCGTTGTATCTGAATCGCCGCGCCATCCTCGAAGGCTGGGATATCGAGCTCGCGCTGCGCCGCCTCGAAGAAAGGCTGCGCACTTCGAGCGGCCGCATCGCGGCTGTGCTGGTTTTCGCGATTTCAGCAGGTTTCGCGATGTCCGGCACGCAGCCGGCCTACGCGCTCGACGACAACGCAAAATCCGCCCGCGAAGAAATTCGCAAAGTGCTCGCGAGCCCGGAGTTCTCGCAGCAAAAGGAAGTCACGCGCTGGTACTACACCGGCAAATCGAAGGAGGAGACCAAGCCGACGGAATTGCCCGCCTTCTGGCGCGCGCTGAGCCTTCTGCTCGGCAAAGGCGCGGAGGTCGTCCTCTGGATTGGCATCGTCGTGCTGGTGGCAATCGCGTTGTACTACCTGAGCAAGTTCAGGCCCGAACCGAGGTTGCGCAACGCGCCCGCCTATCGCCCGCCCGAGGCACTATTCGGTTTCGACCTTGCGCCGGAATCGCTGCCCGATGACGTCGCCGGCACGGCGCAGGAACTGGCCCGCGCCGGGCGCCTGCGCGAAGCCCTGTCGCTGCTCTACCGCGGCGCCTTGTCCTCCCTGGTGCATCGGCATCACCTGCCGTTCGATCCCGGCGATACCGAGGGCGATTGCACGCTGGCGGTGCGCATGAAGCTGCCGGCGAGCGCTGACTATTTCTCGCGCCTGGTAGGGACGTGGCAGGCGCTGGCCTACGCAGCCCGCCTTCCCGATGCGCACAGTGTCGAACGTTTGTGTGACGAATGGCGGCCGCACTTTTCGCCATCCTCGGTGCCATGAATACGCGCCGGGTACTCATCGGCGGATTGATCCTCGTTGGCCTCGCGCTGGCGACGGCCTGGTTCCTCGCCAATTTCGAGCGCCGCACCGAAAGCGAACATACCGGCTTCCATGGCAAGGCCCGCCGCGACCAATGGCTGGCGGCACAGCGCCTGCTGCAACGCATGGGCGCAAAAGCAGCATCGGTGCGCTCGCTCCCTGAAGTGGCGAGCTTGCCGACATCGGCGACGCTGATGCTGCCGATGGGACGGCAATCGCTCAACTCGCAATCGCGGCGCAGCCTGCTGAACTGGGTGAACCACGGCGGACGCCTGATCGTCGAAGCCGAGCCGCTTTATCAGCCTGATCCGGTGCTCGACATGTTCGGCGTGCAGCGCAAGGCAGTGAAAGCGGCGGAGGGCGCAAAGAAAACGGCGGCCGACATTGCTCGCCGCAACATCGTGAAAATCGACCTGCCGCCGGAACTCGAACCGGTCGAGGTGCTGCTGGGCGGGAGCATCGACCTGCAGGCCCGCAACCCGATTGCGCATTTCGGCAACGACCGTGCGACGGCCGCGCTGTTGCTGCAATTCGGCAACGGCCGCGTGCTCGCGCTCAATGAGATCGATGAGTTCTCCAACCGGATGATCGGCGAACACGACCACGCGGAATTCCTCTGGCGCATCGTGCAGGTGGACAGCGGCGTGCCGAGCGTGTTCTTTTTCTTCGACCCGAAAAAACTTTCACTGTTCGACTGGCTGGGCGCCAACGCCTGGTCCGCCCTTGCGGGGGGCGGGCTGTTCCTGGTGCTCTGGCTGTGGAGTGCAGTCCCGCGCCTGGGACCGATCGCTCCGGACCCAGAGCGCGCGAGGCGGCGGTTGCTCGACCACCTGCGCGCAAGCGGTCGCTTCCTCTGGGTGCATGGCGGCGCGCAACTGCTTATCGACGCGGCGCGCGATGCCTGCCTGCGACGCATCACGCGCGTGCATCCCGACTTGATTGCCTCAGCCGAACCCATGCGCTCGGCGCGCCTGCAGGAACTTATCGGCCTCGATGCCGAACAATCGCGCCTGCTTTTTGCGCAGACGGCGCCCACGCGCATGATCGATTTTATGCAGGCCATCCGACTCTACCAGACCGTCCACGAAAGACTCTCCCGTGGACGGCCCCCCCACACAAGACAAGAAGGAAATGCAATGACGATGACGATATCGGAGGAGACACTCAAGCGCGCGACGGAGGCCGCAGCGGCCATGCGCGCACAAATAGGCCGGGCCGTGGTCGGGCAGACTGAAGTCGTGGACCAGGTGCTCGCCGCGCTGTTTGCCGGCGGTCACGTTTTGATCGAAGGCGTACCCGGCCTTGGCAAGACGCTGCTGGTGCGCGCGCTTGCCCGCACCTTCGGCGGCCGCTTCGCGCGCATCCAGTTCACGCCCGACCTGATGCCCGCCGACGTAACCGGCCACACCCTGTACGACCAGCGCAGTGGCCAGTTCACCACGCGGCGCGGCCCGGTCTTCACCCACCTCCTGCTTGCCGATGAAATCAACCGCGCGCCGGCGAAGACCCAGGCGGCCCTGCTCGAAGTCATGCAGGAAGGACAAGTCACCATCGAAGGCACTTCGCACATGCTCGAACCGCCGTTCATGGTGCTGGCCACGCAGAACCCGATCGAACAGGAAGGCACCTATGCGCTGCCCGAAGCGCAGCTCGACCGCTTTTTGCTCAAGGTGAAAATCGACTATCCCCCGGAGAGCGAAGAAATCGCCATGGTGAAGCAGGTCGCCGGCAGCCAGGTCGGTGAAAAACTCAACGTCGAGTCCGTGGCGCCGCTGATCCAGCCCGAGGCCGTGCTGACGCTGCAGCGCGTGGCCGCCGCCGTGCGCGTGGACGCGCAGGTGCTCGAGTATGCGGTGCGCATCGTGCGCGCGACGCGGACGTGGAATGGTGTGGCTTCGGGCGCCGGTCCGCGCGGCGGCATCGCGTTGATCCGCTCCGCCCGCGCCGCCGCCCTCATCGCCGGCCGCGACTTCACCACTCCCGATGACGTCAAGCAGATGGCGCTCGCCGCACTGAGACATCGCGTCACCCCCACGCCGGATATCGAGATCGAAGGCCATTCCAGCGATACGCTGCTCAAGGGCCTGCTGGAAAAAGTGCCGGCGCCAAGGGTCTGAGACCCGTGACGCGTGACAGGTGACGCGTGACAAGTGACGAGCGTTGATCGCGAATCATCGAATGTTCTATCGGAGTCCATGTTGTGAACGTCAATGCAAAACCACTTCCAGCGATTTCAACGGTCACCCACCGCCCGTTGCGCATTACGATGGCTAACCCGTCACGCGTTACCCGTAACGCGTCACGGCCTGCTTACCCGTCACGCGTCACCCGTCACGCGTCACGGCCTTTCCCATGCTAATTCCCAACCGCCGCCTGATCGGACTCGCGCTCGGCCTCGCGGTCGCCGGCATCGCAGCGGCCGTGTGGCCGGATGCAATTCAGGCCTGGCTCGCGGCCGTGGCGCTGGCCGGGTTGCTCTGCCTCTTCGATGCCGTGCTGGCCCTGCGGCTCGCAACGCCGCTCGCGCTTCGCACGGTGCCCGGTTCACTGCCGCTCGGCGTTACGCATGAGGTTGCGTTGCGTTTCGCCAACGAAAACCGGTCGGCGTTGCGCCTGACGGTGTTCGACCATGTGCCCGCCGCCACCGAATCGGAAGGACAGCCGCAGACGATCGTACTGCCGTCGCAGGGCTGGACGCAGATACGCTACCGCATGCGGCCAATCCAGCGCGGGGATCTGGCTTTCGATCGCGTCGAAGTCCGGCTGCATTCGCCATTGCGGCTATGGCTGTCGAGCCGCAGGACGGGCGAAGCCCAGACCGTTCGCATCTATCCAAATTTTTCGGTGCTCACGCGTTTCGCAATCCTCGCCACCGACAACCGGCTCTCGCAGATCGGCATGCTGCAGCGCCGCCGGCGCGGCGAGGGATTGGACTTCCACCAGTTGCGCGATTACCGGGAAGGCGACGTCCAGCGCCAGATCGACTGGAAGGCGAGCGCGCGCCTGTCGCGCCTGATTTCGCGCGAGTATCAGGACGAGCGCGACCAACAGGTGGTGCTGATGCTCGATTGCGGCCGGCGCATGGCGGCGCGCGACGATGCGCTCTCGCACTTCGACCATGTTGTCAACGCGGCGCTGCTGCTTGCCTATGTCAGCCTGCGCCAGGGCGACGCCGTCGGCCTGATGACCATGTCCGGCGAATCGCGCTGGCTGGCACCGCGCAAGGCGCGCTCGACCATCAACGTGATCCTCAATCATGTCTACGACCTGCATCCGACGCTTGCCGCGACCGATTACCACAAGGCTGCCGTCGAACTTATGAAGCGCACGCGCAAGCGCTCGCTGGTCGTGATGCTGTCAAACTTGCGCGACGAGGACGATGAAATGCTGGCACCCGCATTGCGGTTGCTGCAGACACGCCACCTGGTGCTGTTCGCTTCGTTGCGGGAAAGCATTCTCGCGCGCGCCCTCACCAGCCGCGTCGACACCTTCGAGCGGGCGTTGACCCATGCCGCCACAGCCGATTATTTGCGCAGTCGCGAACTGACTTTCCGCCAGCTCGAGCGCGGCGGCGCGGTCTGCGTGGACGTCGAACCTGACCAACTGCCGATGGCGCTGGTGAATCGGTACACCGACATCAAGCGCGGCGGGCGGCTGTAGAAAAATTGGTGCGGTGTGCCGAAGACTGAGCGCATTTGCGACGGTTAATCTTTGACCCATCCCAACCCCGAGTCCCCCCCTTGTAAGGGCTGATCTTTACCCAGAATCGATTCTGCTGGACACGGTGGTTTGTGTCGCATCGTTCATGAAACGCCACATGGTGACGATGTCATCCAAGCGCTGCAGA
>JAYVMZ010000207.1:0-19059 GCA_043758735.1 Betaproteobacteria bacterium | reverse complement strand
ATTCCGAGCCTCTTCCGAAATGTCCGAAAGCCAATATCCATGCGGCTTCCAGCCATGGTTACCCCCTCAATTCACCCACTCGATTCCGTGAAGACCCTTATTAATATGGGGGGAAGACACTGCGGCTATTTTGCAAGCATCATGCCAAGTGGATTCTGAGCGAAACCCGGACGGCAGGCAACCACTCGAGCAGGGATGACAGGATCGCCCGCGCGAACGATACGCTCGTCGTCAGGCGTGGCCCGGCGACGCCTCGATGGCCTGGCACAACGCTCCGGTCACTTTTGCAGTGGTGGCGCGACCGCCCAAATCCGGCGTAAATACGCGTGAACTGGTCACATGCTCGATGGCGCCCATGAGCCGGGCGGCGGCGTTAACTTCGCCCAAGTGTTGAAGCATCATCACAGCTGTCCAAAAAGTGCCAATTGGATTGGCGATGCCCTGCCCGGCAATATCGAGGGCGGAGCCGTGAATCGGCTCGAACATGGATGGGAATTTGCGCTCGGGGTTGAGGTTGGCCGTGGGCGCGATGCCCAAGCTGCCCGATAACGCGGCAGCAAGGTCGGACAGGATGTCGGCGTGCAGATTCGTTGCCACCATGACGTCCAGCGAGGCTGGTTTCAGGACCATGCGCATGGTGGCGGCATCCACCAGCATCCTGTCGGTCTGAACGTCCGGATAATCCTTTGCGATGCGCGCAAAAATTTCGTCCCACATCACCATGCCGTGGCGCTGTGCGTTGGATTTCGTAATCAACGTCAGCCGCCGTTGTCGACGTTTGCCTGCCAGCTCGAAGGCGAAGCGCTGGATGCGCTCGACCCCGTTGCGCGTGAACACGGAAATTTCCGTCGCCACTTCCTCGGGCAATCCGCGATGGGTGCGGCCTCCTTGTCCCGAATATTCGCCCTCGGAATTTTCGCGCACGATGACCCAGTCGAGGTCGGCCGGGGAGGCAAGTTTCAGCGGTGGGTCGATGCCGGGCAGCACGCGGGCGGGGCGCACGTTGGCGTACTGGTCGAAACCCTGGCAGATGTTTAGCCGCAAGCCCCAAAGCGAAATGTGGTCCGGCACTTCTTTCGAGCCGACCGCGCCAAAATAAATTGCATCGAACGGCTTGAGCTGGTCGAGTCCATCCGCCGGCATCATGGCGCCATGCTTCAGGTAATAGTGGCTGCCCCAGTCGAAATGCTCGAAGCGCAGGGCAAAGCCGCCGTCTTTCTTCGCAAGCGATTCGAGCACATCGATGCCTGCCGCGATGACTTCGGTGCCGATGCCGTCACCCGGGATTGCTGCAATTTTGTACGTTTTCACGAAATGTTCGTTTTCAGATGGCCGCGGCAATTGCCTTGCCCACGTCTTCGGTGTTCGCCTTGCCGCCGACGTCTGGCGTGCGCGGTCCGTCTTGCAGGCATTGCTCGATGGCTTGGAGGATGGCAGCGCCAGCCTGAGGATAACCGAGGTGATCGAGCATCATTGCACCCGACCAGATCTGGCCCACCGGATTGGCAATTTTTTTGCCATAAATATCCGGCGCCGAGCCGTGCACGGGTTCGAACAACGAGGGAAACAGCCTTTCGGGATTGATGTTGCCGGAGGGCGCGATGCCGATGGTCCCCGCGGTCGCTGGTCCGAGGTCGGAGAGGATATCGCCGAACAGGTTCGAGGCGACCATGACATCGAAGCGCTGCGGATTCAAAACCATCTGGATCGTCAGCCCATCGATATGGTACTGGTTGGTCTTCACCTGCGGGTAATTCTTCGCCATCGCCGCGAAGCGCTCGTCCCAGTAGGGCATGGTGATCGAAATGCCGTTTGATTTGGTCGCTGATGTCAGCAGTTTGCGCGGCCGCTGCATGGCCAGCTCGAAGGCGTATTTCATGATGCGGTCCACGCCCTTGCGCGTAAAAATCGACTGTTGCATGGCCAATTCGCGGTCGGTGCCTTCGAACAGCCGGCCACCGACCGCGGAATATTCGCCTTCGGTATTTTCGCGTACCACGTAGTAGTCGATATCGCCGACCTTACGTCCGGCAAGCGGCGGCGTGATGCCTGGCATCAGGCGCACCGGACGCAAATTGACGTACTGGTCGAAACCGCGCCGGAACAGGATCAGGGAATCCCACAGCGACTTGTGGTCCGGTACTTTCGCCGGCCATCCCGTGGCGCCGAAGAAAATGCAGTCGTGGTTTTCGATCTTCGGGCGCCAGTCGGGCGGCATCCACCAGCCGTGCTTGTCGTAGTTGTCGCTGCTCCAGTCGAAGTGGTCGAAAGACAATCCGATGCCGAATTTACGCGCAGCAGCTTCCAGGACGCGCACGCCTTCGGGCATGACTTCCTTGCCGATGCCGTCGCCGGCGATGACTGCAATTTTGTGAGTTTTCATTTACACCCTTTAAAGCGACGATCGGTTAACACGAAAGGGCACGAAGGAAACATGAAGGCGCACGAAGGAGAGCGAAAATTCCGCAATTGGCGCATGAGCAAACGTGCGAATTTTTTCCATTATCAATGGATCGCATATGAGCGCCGAGCTTCCAGAAGTTCCTTCACAATAGTTCCCGATTTCCCTTCGTGTGATCGCGGTAGCCTTGTTAGAAATTGACGTTGTCCTTGCCCTTGAGCTTGAGGATCTTGCGCGCATCGTCGGGCGTCGCAATCTCCAGACCGACTTCCTCGATGATGCGGCGGATCTTGGAGACCTGGTCGGCATTGGCCTTGGCCAATTGACCCTTGCCGATCCACAGGCTGTCTTCTAGGCCGACGCGCACGTTCCCGCCCATCACCGCGGATTGCGTGGCGATGTACATCTGATTGCGGCCGCCGCCGAGTACCGACCACTGGTACTGGTCGCCGAACAGCCGGTCCGCCGTGCGCCGCATGTGCATCACGTCTTCGGGATGCGGCCCGATGCCGCCACGGATGCCGAATACCGACTGGATGAACAGCGGTGCCTTGACCAGGCCGCGGTCGAGGAAGTGCGCCGCGGTATAGAGGTGACCGATGTCGTAACACTCGATCTCGAAACGGGTGTTGTTCTCGCTGCAGGATTGCAGGATATGGGCGATGTCCTTGAACGTGTTCTTGAAGATGCGATCGTCGGACCCGGCGAGGTAGGGTTTTTCCCAGTCGTACTTCCATTCTGATACGCGGGGAATCATTTCGTACAGGCCGAAGTTCATCGATCCCATGTTCAGCGAGGCCACTTCCGGTTTCAGCTGCAGTGCCGGTTGCAGGCGATCTTCGATGCTCATCGTCGGCGCACCGCCGGTGGTGAGGTTGATCACCACATCGGACGCGGCTTTGATCTTCGGCAGGAACTGCATGAACATCTTCGGATCCTGCGTCGGGCGACCGTCCTTCGGTTCACGCGCGTGCAGGTGGACTACCGCTGCTCCCGCCTTTGCCGCGCCAATCGCCGCCTCGGCGATTTCTTCGGGCGATATCGGCAGGTACGGTGACATGGAAGGCGTATGGATCGCGCCGGTCACTGCACAGGTAATGATGACTTTGTTGGCCATTTTCTGAATCCTCTAATCTCGGTCATAACTCTTTTAACGGTGCTTTTTCGAAATATCGCGCTTGTGGGCGATTAGTGCCATGAGCCGGCGGTCGCGCCAGGCTTCGCGTTCGGCGTGTTTGTCCTGGGGCAAGATCTTGCGGCGCTCGCCGTCCACTTTGGCCACCAGAGCGTCGTCCCACGGATCGTTCTTCGTATTGCTCATCATGTCGTGCAGGGCCGGTCCGTAGCGTTGTGCGTAGTCGGGCACCCCGCCAGGCGCATTGAGGTCGATGGTCTCGAACGGTCCCATGAACGACCAGCGCAAGCCGAGGCCGTCCTTGATGCATTTGTCGAGGTCTTCCACGGAAACATAGTCCTCTTTCACCAGCCTCCACGATTCCAGGAGCAGGGCTGCCTGCAAACGGTTCAGGATGAAGCCTTCGATTTCCTTCTTGACCGTGATGGCGACCTGGCCGACCTTGTCGTGCAGCGCACGGGTTTTCGCCACGACGTCCGGGCTGGTCCATGGCGCAGGGGAGATTTCCACGATGGGCACGATGTGTGGCGGATTGACCGGATGGGCAACGATGCAGCGATGGCGACCCTTGAGGCCTTCGCTGAAGCGCGACGTCTGGATCGTCGAAGTCGAACTGGCGAGAATGCAATGCGCCGGTGCCGCTTCATCCATCTGCCGATAGACCTCGCGCTTCACGTCCAGTTTTTCCGAGGTGTTTTCCTGTACGTAGTCTGCATCCTTGACTGCATCGGCCAGGGTGGCTGCGGTGGTTACGCGCTTCACGACAACATCGGCGGATTCACCGATCAGTCCGAATTCGTACAGTTCTTCCAGCCCTTCCTTGATCAGCGCGAGCGCCTTGTCCGTTGCGCCCGGCGCAGCGTCGTACAACTTGACCGGGTGGCCGGCGCGCGCGAACACCATTGCCCACGCGCGACCGATCAGCCCCGATCCTATGATTGCAACCTTCTCCATTTTTATTATCCCTCAAAGCGAAACGAATTCCTCACCGCATTTTCATGTCTTTACTTTGCGATTGCTCTGCGCCTCCGCGCCTCTGCGGTGAAAAGTTGAACCAGGCCTTAACCAAGCATCTCGACGCCGGCGCAAACGGAAATCGCCTGGCCGGTGATGTTCCTGCCGACATCGCTGGCAAGATACAAGGCCATGTTGGCGATGTCGTAAGGGCTGACCATGCGATGCATCGACACGCGTTCCAGTGATATTTTTTTCTGTTCCTCGAAGCTGATGCCTACCGCCTCGGCCTTGGCGCGGATCACGCGGTCGATGCGCTCGCCTTCGACCACGCCCGGCTGGATGGCATTGACGCGGATGTTGTCCGGACCGACTTCCATCGACAGGCTCCTGGTGAAGCCGACCACGCCCCATTTGGCCGCGGAGTAGGGCGTGCGGAACGGGAAGGCGAGGCGTCCGGCCGCAGAGGAAAGATTCACAATCGATCCGCCGCCCGCGGATTTGAGCAAAGGCATTGCCAGTCGCGTGCAGTAATACATGCCGTTCAGGTCGACCGCTATGCAGCGTTCCCATTCCTCGATCGGGATGTCCTCGACCTTGCCGGTCGGTCCGGCGATGCCGGCGTTGTTGATCAGGCAATCGAGGCCGCCGAGTTGTTGCTTTACGTCGGCGAACAACTGGTCGATGTCCGTGAGCTTCGACACATCCGTGAGCGATGCAGTGACGCCCGGAAACGTTTTGAGCGTGTCCCGGATAGCCTCTTTGGCGACATCGCAGATGTGGATGCGGGCGCCGGCTTTGTGAAAAACATCGGTCATTGCACGGCCGATGCCGCCGGCGCCGGCGGTGATCAGGACACGCTTTCCCTTGGCTGCTATTTCCATCTCGATGGATCCCCGTCAGCGGTAACGATTCAGTGCGATGTCGCGAAGGCGCGGAAATGAAATGAGACCGGACGCTTCCCGGCCTCATTTTCGATGCGCATTAATCGCGTGTTCCAGTCAGCGCTTGAAGCCCGACCGGATCCAGTCCAGGCTCTTCATCCCGTCCGGCGGACTGATCTTGTCCGGCGAATACGACCGGATATTGACCAGCGTGATCTTGCCGTTGACTTTCCTGACGGTACCGTAAGGCACCGGCTGCACGGCCTGATGGCCCTTGCCGAGTGCCATGTCCACGGTGCCCGAGACCGATTCGAATTTCATGTTCTCGAACGCGGCGATGATTTGTTCGACGCTCGGGTCCCTGGCCTTGTTCGTCGCCTGTGCCTTTTCATAGGCGGCCTTCGCGCCGAAAAATGCCGTGGCCATGTGGTAGGAGGCATAGACCGGTTGGGCCTTGCTGGTTTCCTCGAATTTCTTGCGAAACCACTTGTTGAGCGCGGTCGGCGGGGCGTACGGCCCGTTGGGGCCGCGCGCGCCGATGATCGTGCCGTCCGGAATCTGGTCGGCCAGCCGTTCGAGCACGGTGTCGCCACAAATCATGACGTTCGGCATTGTCTCCAGCAGGCTGCGCGGCGCGGCTTGCAGCAGGAAGGCTTCAAGGTCGCCGCCCCACAGTGAGTTCTGCATCATTTCCGCACCGCTGCTGAGTAGAGCCGAAACCTCGGTGTTGTACTGGCCGGCACCGAGCTTCGGCGTGACGTTGGTGGCGATCTGCGCATCGGGTTTGAGGATCTTCAGGGATTCCGTGAAGTCCGACCAGGCATCCTGGCCCCAGGCGTAGTTCGGGTTGACGCCAGAGAAGGTTTTCAGATTCGGGAATGCCTCGGCGATGTAGCGGGCTGCGGCGACGTTTTCCTGGGTCGCCATGGTCGTGGTGCGGAACACGTACTTGTAGCTGGCTTCCTCGAACACGCGATTGGTAGCGCAATCGAACAGCACGGTGAGTTTCTGCATTTCCTCGGCCACCGGCGCCACGGCCAGGCAGTCGCCGCTCGAGATGACACCGATCACCATGTCGACATTCTGGCGCGTGACCAGGTTGCGGTACTCGGTCACCACCTTGGTCGGTCCACCCGCTTCGTCAACGTAGACCAGTTCGATCTGGCGTCCGCCGAAGCCTTTTTTGTCGTAACCCGGAACCTGCCCTTTGTTGAACGCCTCGGCCAGCAGATCGGCCGCGTTCTTGGCCGGTACGCCGAACGGCCCGGCTGCAGGGCCTGACAGGAAGGTAATGACGCCGATGCGAAGCGGCGCGTCCTCTGCCGACACGGTTTGGCCGAGCAACGCGGCGAAAAGAAAAGCGATTGCGCCTAAACAACGCAGGGTGCGGGTCATGTGGACTCCTCCGGTGGATCGTTATAGTGATGGACTATTTGAACTTGCGAAAACCGGTCCAGGCGTTAACGCCTTGCGTCCGGCAGCGGCTGACCCGGATTATAACTAACTAACGTGGGCTGGCCGGGTTCAGCTAAAATCCGCTGCCGGGCACGGTTTTGATTATTTGCGATCCGGCGGCAGCGGACCAGCATTGAACCTTCTCGCCCTCGATACTTCCACGGAATTCTGCTCCGCCGCGCTCTTGCGCGGAGAGTCTCTCACCCATCGCGAGACGCATGCCGTCCAGCGGCATTCCGAGCTGCTCCTCCCGATGATCGAGGACTTGCTGGCCGCCGCGGACATCGAACTCTCTCAGCTCGATGGCATTGCCTTCGGCGCAGGGCCGGGCTCCTTCACCGGGCTGCGTATTGCTTGCGGCGTCGCCCAGGGGCTCGCTTTCGGCGTGAACATCCCCGTCGTTCCCGTCGGTACCCTGGTTGCTATGGCGCAGGAAGCAGGGGCGGATAAGGTCATCGCCTGCCTGGATGCGCGCATGGGCGAAATCTACCACGCGGTGTACCTGCGCGCCGGCGCATCGTGGACGGAAATCGCCGCGCCAGGCGTTGGGCTCGCGCAATCAGCCCCTGTTGTCGAAGGTAACGGCTGGTTTGGCTGCGGAAGCGGCTTTGCCGTGTATGCCGACGAACTGGCGAAGCGCTATGCAGGACAGCTTTCCGGCGTCGCGGCGGAGTTGCATCCGCATGCACGCTCGATCGCGCGCCTGGCGATGCCCGTGCTTGCGGCCGGTGGCGGCCTGCCTGCGGAGCAGGCAGTACCGGTTTATGTGCGCGACAAGGTCGCGCTTAAAATGCACGAACAGCGATGAGTGCCCAACTCGACAACCTGCCGGAATTCCGGCCCATGCGTGCCGCCGACCTCGACCGGGTAATGCAAATCGAGCCGGACCTGTACACCCATTCGTGGACACGTGGCAATTTTGACGATTCCCTGATGGCCGGCTACAGCTGCTGGGTGGTGGAGTGCGGCGGTAATCTGGCCGGCTACGGTGTGCTCATGATCGGCGTGCGCGAGGCACACCTGCTGAACTTGAGCGTGGCCGCGGCCTGGCAGCGCCGCGGATTCGGCCGCATGCTGCTCGGGCATTTCGTGAATGTCGCGCGCGGCAGCGATGCGGCGCAGATGTTCCTCGAAGTGCGGCCGTCCAATGTGGCGGCGCAGCGGTTGTACGTCGAATTCGGATTCCGCGAGATCACCGTGCGGCGCGGGTACTACCCGTCGGGCCGCGGACGCGAGGATGCAATCCTGATGGGCATCGGCTTGTGAGCCGCCGCGAGTTCGTCATGAAAGAGCTGGGCTTGTCGCCTGTGTGGGTGCGGCGGCATGGCTCCCAGCCGATAGCTCCGGCGCAAGCTGACGTCGGCATGGCGGCGCAAGCGGGGGGGGGCAAACCCGTCGCACCTTCCGCGGACTCGAGGCCCGCCACAGACCGTGCAGCGCAGCTCCATGCGATGGGCTGGATGGAACTGAAGTCTTCGGCGTCAGCGTGCACGGCCTGTGTTCTGCATAAGGCGCGCAAGCAGGCCGTATTCGGCGTGGGGGACGAGAAGGCCGAGTGGCTGTTCGTCGGCGAGGGCCCGGGTGCCGAGGAGGACGAACGCGGCGAACCCTTCGTCGGCCAGGCCGGCAAGCTGCTCGACAACATGCTGGCCGCGATTGCGTTGCAGCGCGGGAAGAATGTTTACATCGCCAATGTCGTCAAGTGCAGGCCCCCGGGCAATCGCAATCCGGAACCGGGCGAGGCGCATGCCTGCGAACCTTATCTCACGCGCCAGATCGAACTTATTCGACCGCGGCTGATCGTCGCCCTTGGCAAAGTGGCGGCGCTGAATCTGCTCGGCATCGATTCGACCCTGGGGAGCATGCGCGGCCGGGTACACCACTATCGCGGGACGCCGCTTATCGTGACTTATCACCCGGCCTACCTGTTGCGTACCCCTGGGGACAAGGCCAAGTCATGGGAGGATTTGTGTTTTGCTGTCGACACCATGAATGCATTGAAACAGCAGCAGCCCGCCCCCAATTGAAAGCTGCGGTCTATCTCGGGAGGAATGCATGAAACGAATCGTTACACTGTGGTTACTGGTTCTCGCCACGCTGGGTCTGGGCGGATGCGGCTACAACACGCTGCAGTCGCAGGACGAAGGCATCAAGGCGGCCTGGGGCGAAGTGATCAACCAGTATCAGCGGCGCGCCGATCTGGTGCCCAATCTGGTGAACACGGTCAAGGGGTTTGCTGCGCAGGAGAAGGACGTCCTTCTCGGTGTGACCAATGCACGTGCGAAAGTGGGCAGCATCCAGGCCACGCCGGAACTGGTCAACGACCCGGCGGCATTCTCCAGGTTCGTCGCCGCACAGGGTGAGATGACTTCCGCGTTGTCGCGCCTGCTGGTGGTCACTGAAAACTATCCGCAACTGAAATCGGACGCCAATTTCCGTGACCTGCAGGCCCAGCTCGAGGGCACGGAAAACCGCATTACCGTGGCACGCCAGCGTTACATCAAGACAGTGCAGGAATACAACGTCACGGTACGCTCGTTCCCGAGCAACCTGACTGCCATGATGTTTGGGCACAAGGTGAAGCCTTCGTTCACCGTGGAAAACGAGCAGGCGATTGCCAAGCCGCCCACCGTGGATTTTTCCAAGCCTGAGCCTGCTCCCGCGTCGGCCAAATAATCGCATGACCTTGCTTAAGCGAGCGGTGGCGACATTTGCGCTGCTGCTTGTCAGTGCCTTCGGCCTCGCTGAAGACCGGCCGCTGCCGCCGCTGAGCGGGCGCGTGGTCGACGAAACCGAAACCCTGACCGCAGAACAGAAGCGCTCGCTCGAAGCGAAATTGCAGGCCTTCGAGCAACGCAAGGGCAGCCAGATCGCGGTCATGATCACGGGAACGACTTTTCCGGAGCCGATCGAGTCCTTCAGCATTCGCGTTGCCGACGCCTGGAAGATCGGCCGCAAAGGCGTCAGCGACGGCATTCTCGTCGTCGTCGCGAAATCGGATCGCACCATGCGCCTCGAAGTCGGTTACGGCCTCGAGGGGGCCATTCCCGATGCCGTTGCGCGGCGGCTCATCGATGAGATTTTCATTCCCGGATTCCGCGAAGGCAAATTCTACGAAGGGCTGGAGGCGGGCATAGACCGGCTGATCAAGGTCATCGACGGCGAACCTTTGCCCGAAGTCAGCCAAACGCCGGCCGGCCGTGGGGACCCGCGTTCGCTGGAGTCCTATTTCGTGTTGTTCATTGTCGCAACGCTGGCGATCGGTGGTGTGTTGCGCAGGCTGCTCGGCCCTCTCCCCGGTGCGCTGGTGGTCGGAGCAGGAATCGGGCTGCTGGCCTGGCTCATCGTAGCGCCGCTACTTGTTGCGCTGTTGGTCGCGGCTGTCGCTTTCTTTGTCACGCTGTTGGGCGGTGGTGGTGGCCGGTTTGGCGGCGGGGGCCTTGGCGGTGGCGGATTCGGTGTCGGGGGTGGCGGGGGTGGCGGCTTCAGCGGCGGCGGAGGCGGTTTCGGGGGCGGCGGCGCTTCGGGACGCTGGTGAGATGAACCTCCCGCGCCTGTTTCGCCATCTGATGTCGCCGCACTGGCGGGTGCGGCGTTCATTTCCGCCGGCAGCGCTGGCGCGCATCGAACAGGCAATTGCGCAATCTGAAACCCGGCATGGCGGCCAGATTCGTTTTGCCGTCGAGCACGCGCTGGATACGGCATCCCTGTTGCGCGGACTGGCCGCACGCCAACGCGCGCTGGATGTGTTTTCTGCGCTCAAGGTCTGGGACACCGAGCACAACAACGGCGTGCTGATCTATCTGCTGCTGGCGGATCGCGATGTCGAGATCATTGCCGATCGCGGCATCCATGGGCGGGTCGACGCGCAGGGCTGGGAGGCGGTATGCCGTGAAATGGAGGACGCATTCCGCGAGGGTAATTTCGAACAGGGTGTGTTGCGCGGGATCGGCCGGGTTTCGGGTTTGCTGGAATCCCATTTTCCAGGAGGCCGTCAGGGCACAAACGAATTGTCTGACAAGCCTGTCGTACTTTAGGGGCGAAGGGTCTACGTACGATCCTGATCGTGCCAGTGTTTGCGGGTCAGATAAGCCATCGCGGCCGCGATGAACAAGCCGAAAGTGATGATGATGGCCTCGATCGGCACGTCGATTTTGATCATCAGGGCGTAGATCCCCAGCAGCACCAGGATCGACAAGTTTTCATTGAAATTTTGCACGGCGATCGAGTGGCCGGCTCCCATCAACAAATGGCCGCGGTGTTGCAGCAGCGCATTCATCGGCACAACGAAGTACCCTCCCATCGCGCCGATCAGTACCAGCAGGACAATCGCGATGCGCCAGTCGGATACGAAAACCATCGTGACAACAAGGAGCCCCATTGCGATGCCCACAGGCAATACGCGAACCGCGCGCTTCAATGAAACGTATTTTGCCGCCAGCACCGAGCCGAGTGCGATGCCGACCGCGACGACGGCGGTTAACTGGGTGGCCGTTTCCAGGTTGAACTTCAAGGCCATCGAGGCCCAGGTCAGAACGATCAGGCGCAAGGTCGCCCCGACTCCCCAGAACAGCGTGGTCACGGCGAGAGAGACCTGGCCGAGCGGGTCGCGCCACAGCAGCCGGAAGCTGTGCCAGAAGTCCTGCATGATGAATACGGGGTTTCGCTTTTGCAGCTTGTGGTCGATGGCCACCTTCGGAATATAGAGATTGATCAACGCTGCAATGAAGTAAAACACCAGGATGACCGTGATCGCCAGTTCCGGAGGCGTATCGATGCCGGTTTCGATGAGTGGGAAATCGGCGCGCGCGAAAACATAGTCGGCGAACTTGTTGCTGACCATGATGCCGCCGAGGATGGAGCCGAGGATGATTGCGGCCACAGTCAGGCCCTCCATCCAGCCGTTGGCGAGCACCAGTTTCTGGTGCGGCAGGTACTCGGTCAGGATGCCGTATTTGGCGGGCGAATACATCGCGGCGCCGACGCCGACAAGTCCGTAAGCCAGCAATGGGTGCATGCCCATTAACATGGCGATGCATCCGAGCAACTTCACCGCGTTGGACACGAACATCACCCGGCCCTTGGGCAGCGAATCCGCGAACGGGCCCACGAATGGCGCCAGCACAATGTAGGCGAACACGAAGAATTGCTGCAGCACTGGGGTTTGCCATGCCTGAGCGTTGACGCTCGCCAGCAGGGCGATCGCGGCAAACAGCAACGCATTGTCGGCGAGCGCCGAAAAAAACTGCGCGGCCAGGATGGTATAGAACCCGCGGTTCATGGTGTCGGGGCGGGCAGAGGCGGTGAATCGATTTTTTCGTTGGCAATCATTGCGTCTTTGGCCGGCCGCTTTATACCACATTAATGCGCCGGTATTGCGCGTCCGACGTAATCAGGCTGCCTGACTGCGCGTGCGAACGCATAGAATATCGACTCGGCACTTCTTATTATTTCAAAGTTGGGAAAACAAACCTTACATGGCCCGCCCGATTCAGGCTAGTTTCGACCTCGCCGCCCTGAGAAACAATTTCGCCATTGCCCGTCGGCAATCGGGCCGGGCCTCAACAATGGCAGTGGTCAAGGCCAACGCGTACGGGCACGGCTTGCTGCGGGTGGCGCGTGCGCTCGCGGACGCGGATGCATTCGCGCTGCTGGAACTCGATGATGCAGTGCGATTGCGCGATGCCGGCTACCGGCAGCGCATCCTGCTGCTGGAAGGTTTTTTCTCGGGGGCGGAACTGCCGGAAATCATGCACCATGGATTCACCATCATGGTGCATGCCCCTGAGCAGGTGCAGTTGCTGAAGACCCTGCGCGGCGGCGAGAAAATCGATGTTTTCCTGAAATTCAACACCGGTATGAACCGACTTGGTTTCCCCGCCGGCGACGCCGCCAACGTGATCGAAGAGGTCAAGGCGCTGCCTTGCGTCGACAAAATCGTGCTGACAACGCATTTTTCCGATGCCGAGGGGGTCAGCGGCATCGACTGGCAAATGCGCGAATTCGAGGATCACGTCGCCCGTCCCGGTTACGGACGCTCGCTGGCAAATTCGGCGGCGATGCTGCGCTTTCCCGAAGCGCGCGGCGACTGGGTGCGTCCGGGCATCATGCTCTACGGCGCGAGTCCGCTGGAAGATGCCACCGCGCTGAAGCTGGGGTTGAGACCGGTCATGACACTGAAGAGCGAAATTATCGCCATCCAGCAACTCAAAGCGGGCGACACTGTCGGCTACGGCAGCCTGTTTTCAGCTGATCGCGACATGCGCATCGGCGTCGTCGCGTGCGGCTATGCAGACGGCTATCCGCGGCACGCCTACAACGACGCGCCGGTGCTCATCGAAGGAATCCGCGTGCCGATGGCGGGACGCGTATCGATGGACATGCTCTGCGTGGACCTGACCAATGTGCCACATGCAAGCGTCGGCAGTCCGGCGCTGTTGTGGGGCGTCGGCCTGCCGATCGAGGAGGTGGCCGCGGCGGCGGGGACGGTCAGCTATGAATTGATGTGCGCGCTCGCCCGCCGCGTGCCGGTAAGCGAGACGGACTGAAGCGATGGCGAAGGCAAAAACGATCCATTCCTGCACCGAGTGCGGCGGTCAGACCCTGAAATGGCAAGGTCAATGTCCGCATTGCACCGCATGGAACACGCTGGTCGAAACCATTGCGGAAAAGCCCTCGGGATCGCGTTATCAGTCGGTCGCGGAAGCCAGCAAGCTGCAAAAGCTTGCGGATGTCGAAGCCCGCGAAGAGCCGCGCCGGCCGACGGGTATTGACGAACTCGATCGGGTGCTCGGCGGCGGACTGGTCACTGGCGCCGTGGTGCTGATCGGGGGCGATCCGGGAATCGGCAAATCGACGCTATTGCTGCAGGCCCTGGCGATCCTCGGCGCAAGCTGCAATGCGATCTATGTGAGCGGTGAGGAATCCGCGCAGCAGATCGCGCTGCGGGCGCGCCGGCTCGCAGTCGACGCCTCCGCGCTGAATCTGCTGGCCGAAATACAGCTGGAAAAAGTATTGTCCGTGCTGACGGCGCAAAAGCCCGACGTCGCCGTGATCGACTCGATCCAGACGGTTTATTCCGAGGCGCTGCAGTCCGCGCCGGGCAGCGTCGCGCAAGTGCGCGAATGCGCCGCGCAACTGACGCGCTTTGCAAAGTCCTCCGGCACGTCGCTGCTGCTGGTGGGCCACGTGACCAAGGAGGGGGCGCTGGCAGGCCCGCGCGTCCTCGAGCACATGGTCGACGCCGTGCTGTATTTCGAGGGCGACACGCATTCCAGCTTCCGGCTGGTGCGCGCCGTCAAGAATCGCTTCGGGGCCGTCAACGAACTCGGCGTGTTCGCCATGACCGAGCGCGGTTTGCGCGGTATCTCGAATCCCTCCGCGCTGTTTCTGTCGCATCACGAGACGCAGGTCGCGGGCTCGTGCGTGATGGTCACCCAGGAAGGCAGCCGTCCGTTGCTGGTGGAAGTCCAGGCGCTGGTGGACGAGGCGCATGCGCCGAATCCGCGGCGGCTCAGCGTGGGCCTGGAACAAAACCGGCTGGCGATGCTGCTTGCGGTGCTGCACCGCCATGCCGGCATTGCCGCGTTCGACCAGGACGTCTTCGTGAATGCGGTTGGCGGCGTCAAGATCGATGAGCCCGCGGCGGATTTGCCGGTGTTACTGGCGATCGTGTCATCGCTACGCAATAGGCCGTTGCCGGAAAAACTGGTTGCCTTCGGTGAAATCGGCCTGGCCGGCGAGGTGCGCCCGGTGCAGCGCGGCCAGGAACGTCTAAGGGAAGCGGCCAAGCTGGGCTTCAAGCTGGCGATCATTCCGAAAGCGAATGCGCCCAGGACCGCGATCGAGGGCATCGAGGTGGTCAGCGTGGAGCGTGTGGAAGAGGCTGTGGCGCGAGTGCGTTGAGGCAAACGACGGCGGGCGGCGAAGAAAGGCTTTCGCCGTGGCGCCCGCATCCCAAGGCACATGTCCTTCAGCGCAGCAGGAACAAGGTCGCGGCTGCGATCACCATGAGCCCGCTGCCGATCCAGACCAGTTTCAGATGGGCCGTTTTGATGCCGGATGCCACGGCGCCCTGTTCGCCGCCGGCTGATTGCTGCCAGGTTGCACTTGCCGAGAACGTCGCGGCGGAAGCCGTTGCCGCAGCGCGTTTTGCATCCGCAAGGGCTTTCAGGCGCGCGATTTTTTGTGTTTCCGAAAATTTATCCAGTTCCCTTTCCACGCCGGTCAGCGCGGCCAGCCGCATGGTGGCGTCGAACGAGTCGAATGCCTTCGACAGGCCGAGTGCCGGGTTGGAGGACTCAAGCGCGGGATTGGACATGTCCGGGTGGGCCGAATCGGTTTCGGAATGCGCAGACGCGCGGTCGTCCGCCATGTCGAGTATTCGCGCTTCCTTGTCTTCCTGGCGCGTCAACGGCGAGTCGGGTTCGACAAAAGGCGCTTCCGCCGCATTGGCGGAGTTTTCTGTTAGCACGGATATTCTCGGTGCCGCCGCCTCGCCCGACAGCGCTGAAAGCGCCTGGCGCAGGTCATTCGATAAATCCTTCGCTTTCTGGTAGCGATCGTCGAGATTCTTGGCCAGCGCCTTGGCAATGATGAAATTGAGCACATCCGGCAGATCCGGGTTCAGTGTTCGCGGCGCCGGCGGATTGAAGTTCATGGTCTGGTACATCACGCCGTGGATATTGTCGGCAACGAAGGGCGACGTGCCGGTCAGCATTTCATAAAGCACCACACCCAGCGAGAAAATGTCGGAGCGCGTGTCGGCGCGCTTGCCGGAGACTTGTTCCGGCGACATATATTTGGGCGAACCGAGGATCATGCCGGTCATGGTCTTGATCTCGTTGTTGCGCATTCGGGCGATGCCGAAATCGGTGATCTTCACCAGCCCGTCGTTCAGCACCATGATGTTGGCGGGCTTGATGTCGCGATGGATGATCTGGCCGTCGTGCGCGAACTGCAGGCCGTCGGCGACTTGCGCCCCGATATCCAGGGCATGGGTAAGCTGGATGGGGACGCGCGACTGGATCAACCGCCGCAGTTCCTGGCCTTCGAGAAACTCCATCGCCATGTAGGCTACGCGATCGCTGCGGCCGATATCGTGGATGGTGACGATGTTGCGGTGGGACAACCCGCCCGCGGCCTTCGCTTCCTGGTAGAAGCGCGCTTCGTACTCGGCGAGTTCGTCCTTCGGCAGCGTCAGGTTGATGGTCTTGATGGCTACGATGCGATCCAGCATCGGATCGCGCGCCTTGTAGACGGTGCCCATGGCGCCCTGGCCGAGTTCCGAGAGGATCTCGTAACGCCCGAACATGTTGACGGATGTTCCGTTGATCATGACTGTTTCTGCTGCTTCGCCTTGACGCTCTTGAACATGGGTCCCCAGATGGGGTGGCCGGCCTCCGCCGCATCGAGTTCAAAATTCGGATCGAGTTCGAGCGCGATGGCGAATTCCTCGCGGCAGGTGAGCGGCTGGCTGGAGACGCAGGCGATGAAGGCGAGGAATTTGTGCGCTTTGACTCGATTGGGCCGGCTCAGGCCTTCCTCGAGGGCGAATTGCAGGCGCCGCTTCGCGACCTTGTAATTTCCCTCCTCATAATTCAGCTCCCCTTCGGCAAGATAGCTGTTGCCCGCATAGCGGGCCGCGCCGAGGGTTTTGAATGGCCCGGTCTCACAACCCGCGAGGACGAGGGCGGCAAGAATCAGCAGCAGGGCGCGGATGTTTGGCATCTAATTGAACTTGTGCTTGATGCGAACCTTTTGGTCGGCTTTTATTTCGACAATCTGGGTATAGACCGGAAAGGCGCCGTTCTTGATTTCAATTTTGCGCTTTCCAGGGGCGACTTCCACTTCATTGACCGGTGGGCTGACGCCGATTCGATTGCCATCGACGAAGACTTCGCCCCACGGCGCAATCGCGAGCGTGATCATGGCGGCGCCCACCGCGACGGCCGGCGTCTCGGCTTGAGGCACGGCTTTAGCCCTTGAGAAAAAGGCAAACGGCGACAACTTGCCTTCTTTCTTTTCGCTCGCGTCCGCGTTTGGCGTCGGAAGGGCGGTCTCCGGTTGCGCGCCGTCCGTACGCGCGATCCCTGTCTTGCTCTTCTTTTCCGGCGATTTGCGCGGCCCCGTTCGCGTTCCTTCGCCTTGCCGCCCTGCCGCCGGTTGCGCCAACTTCGCGGCATTGCGTTCCGCAGGTTGCGACGGCAGCGCGGAAACTTCACCGTGGCCAAGCAGGTTGACCATCACGGCGAGCGCGAACGCGCCGACGGACAGGGTCGCCGTGCCGAATGCAATGGTGCGATTGTTCAGCCAGGGTTCGATGCGCGCGCGCCAGGGCAGAGTCCTGGCTCGTGCGCCGGAAGCAACCTTCGATGTGGAAGCCTGGAGTTTGCCTTCGTGCGTGGAGACCTGGGCACGCTCGGCCGGGGAGCGGATGCCGTTGCTGCGCGAGCTGGTATAACCCACGCCGTAGACTTCATGTTCGCGGACGTGCTTGTCCGTGCGCGAACCTTCGTAGTTGAACAGCTTGGTATAGCCCTCGGAGATATGGGATACCACTTCGTAATAGGAGCGCGAGACCAGGATCTGGCCGGGCTTGGCGAAACCCATGATGCGCTGGGCGACATTGATGCCGTCACCGATGATGTTGGGCTGGCTGTTGAGGTCGCGGACCAGGCGCACTGGGCCCAGGTTAATGCCGATGCGCGCCGGCAGGACGGGTAAGGCGCCAGCTTTCGGGGCAAAGGACTCGCGCAGGCTCATGGCCACGAACAGCGCATCCTCCGGATCGCCGAGGAAATTGACGGCCACACCGTCGCCGGTGTCGAGGATGATGCGGTCGTTCGGGACGATGTCGCGAATCGATTCCGCAATGAGCGCGTTAAACCGGTCCTTGAGCTGGATCTGTTCCGAGACCGGCTTCTTGGAGTACTCGGCGATGTCGAGGAACAGCACGCTGCAGATGAACGTGCGGTTGGCGCGCTCGGGCATCATCTGGGCGTCACCTGCGGCTTCGGCATCGAACGGTTTCCTTGGCAGAGCTTGGCACTTCAGGGGGAGGGAATGGTATCACCCTTCGGCCATTTTCCCCTAGCGAGAATTGTTAAATTTTCTACTGGCGTCAAGCTCTTTCAGAGCAATCTTCCATGGTTTTCTAGGTTTTCGGGGACGGTTTCGGTGCGCCGGTTCCGCCGACTGTAATCCCGTATCATTCCGCCAGGTCCGCCGCCGGTCGGTGGGACCAGGAGCGGGCATCTTTCATCTGTTTTTTCGGAATTTTCCGGAGCCATCTTGAACCGCAACAGCCCTTACGAAACCGGCCTGGACCGAAATCCGGCCAATTACGTTCCATTATCCCCCCTGTCATTCCTTGCGCGAGCCGCCGAGGTCTATCCGGATCGGACCGCCGTCATCCACGGGGAGTATCACGCGACCTGGGGCAACATCTACGACAGGTCGCGCAGGCTGGCGTCGGCCCTGGCCCGGCGCGGCATCGGCGCCGGCGATACGGTCGCGGTCATGATGCCGAACGTCCCGGCGATGTTCGAAGCCCACTTCGGTGTGCCGATGGCCGGAGCGGTGCTGAATACCCTGAACACCCGCCTCGATGCCGAGGCCATTGCCTTAATGCTCAACCACGGCGAAGCCAAGGCCTTGCTGACCGACCGCGAGCTTTCCCCGACCATTACTGCGGCGTTGCGTCAAGTGGATCGTAACGTGCTGGTGATCGACATCGACGATGCGCTTGGCAGCGGCGGAGATTTGCTCGGAGAGATGGACTACGAGGCTTTCCTCGCGACCGGCGACGCTGGCTTTGAGTGGGCTTTGCCCGCTGATGAATGGAATGCGATAGCGCTGTCCTATACGTCCGGCACGACCGGCAACCCGAAGGGCGTGGTCACCCATCATCGCGGCGCCTACCTGAACGCTGTCGGCAACATCGTGACCTGGGCGATGCCGCATTTCCCGATTTATCTATGGACCTTGCCGATGTTCCATTGCAACGGCTGGTGCTTTCCGTGGACGCTTGCCGCGCTGGCCGGGACCAGCGTTTGTCTGCGCAGGGTGGAAGCCAAACCGGTATTCGACCTGATCCGCCGCCACAAGGTGACGCACTTTTGCGGCGCGCCGGTGGTGCACAACATGCTGATCAATGCGCCCGCCGAAATGCGCGCGGGCATCGACCACAAAGTATCAGCAATGATCGCCGGCGCGGCGCCGCCGCAGGC
>JAYVMZ010000206.1:0-3843 GCA_043758735.1 Betaproteobacteria bacterium | reverse complement strand
GGCACCCATACTTGGCTGGCGTGTGTATTACCCCGATCTGAAGTGACCGCGGTTAACTCGAAATTATATCAGCGCACCCTCGCCCGCCTCAACCTTTTTGACGCATGGTCAAAGGCTTAACGGCCGGCCGACGCGTGTCGCTGGCGGCGGGCCTCGTAGAGACAGATACCGGCCGCCACGGACACATTCAGGCTCTCCACCTCCCCAAGCATGGGGATGGAGATCAGCTCGTCGCAGGTTTCCCGGGTGAGCCGGCGCATTCCCTCGTCCTCGGACCCTAGGACCAGCGCCAGCGGCCCGGAAAGCTTGGCATCGAACAGGCTTCGACCCTCCCCACCAGCCGTGCCAACGACCCAAATCCCCTTATCTTTCAGTTCCCTCAGCGTCCTGGCGAGGTTGGTAACAGCAATGAAAGGCACGCTTTCCGCGGCGCCCGAGGCAACCTTGTGAACGGTGGAAGTCAGGCCGGTGGCGCGGTCCTTTGGCGCGACGATGGCATGGACGCCCATGGCGTCGGCCACGCGCAGGCAGGCGCCCAGATTGTGTGGGTCCTGCACCCCGTCGAGTATCAGCAGAAATGCGGGCTCGGCAAGGTCGTCAAGCACTTCGTTCAGCGAACCGGCGAGTTCCACTTCTTCCACGAAAGCCGCCACTCCCTGGTGTCGCCCGCCTTTCGCGAATCCCTCCAACCGGTCGGCGTTTGTCTCATGCAAGCGCACGCCCGCTGCTTTGGCAAGGTCTGCCACGCGCCGCGCGCGCGGGTCGCTGCGACCCGCGTCCAGGAACACCTCGAATACCGATCCCGGTCGCCGCTTAAGCGCAGCAGTCACTGCGTGCAGCCCGTAAACGACCCGCCTGCCGCTCATCGCGGGTCTTTCGCCGCCTCGTCGAGCACGAAATCGACCTTGGCGGTTTCCAGGTCGACCCTGACGAGTTTGACTGGGATGCGGTCGCCAAGGCGGAAGCGCTTGCCGGTGCGTTCTCCCAGCAACTGATGCTTGGCCGCGTCGAAATGGAAATAGTCGGCGCCAAGTTCGGAGATGTGCACCAGGCCTTCCACATAAACCTCGTGCAGCGCCACGAATACACCGAAGCTGGTTACGCCGCTGACGGTGGCGGTAAAGCGCTCGCCGATGCGATCCTGCATGTAGTAACACTTGAGCCAGGCCTCGACGTCGCGGGTGGCTTCATCGGCGCGGCGCTCGGTTTCGGAGCAATGCACCCCGAGTTCCTGCCATTTGCCGGGCTCATAGCGCGTCCCCGCGAGGGCTGCTTTGATGGAGCGATGGATGAGCAAATCCGGGTAGCGCCGGATCGGCGATGTAAAGTGGGTATAGGCCTCGTAAGCCAGTCCGAAATGGCCGACGTTTTCCGGGCTGTATACCGCCTGCCGCAAAGAGCGCAGCATCACCGTCTGCAGCAATTGCACATCCGGGCGTGGTTTGATTTTCTCCAGCAGGCGTGCATAGTCCTTGGCCTGGGGATTGTCGCCGCCGGTAAGTTGCAGGCCGAATTCACGCAGGAATTCGCGCAAGGCCGCGAGCTTCTCCGGCGTCGGCCCTTCGTGCACACGATACAGCGCGGGATGTTCGCGGCTCGACAGAAAATCCGATGCGCAGACGTTGGCGGCGAGCATGCATTCCTCGATCAGCCGGTGGGCGTCGTTGCGCTGCGTGGGAACGATGCGCTCGATCTTGCCCTCATCGTCGAAAAACATCTGCGTTTCAACTGTCTCGAAATCGATCGCGCCGCGCACAGCCCGCGCCTTGACCAAGTCTTGATAAAGTGCATGCAGCGCCTGTAGATGCGGCACCAGATCCTTCAGCTCGCGCGCGGTCTCGCCTTGCGAATCCTCGATGACCTGTGCGACCCGGGTATACGTCAGCCGGGCGCGCGAATGCATCACCGCCGGGTAGAAACGGTAAACCGCGATGTCGCCGCGCGCCGAGATATCCATCTCGCACACCATGCACAGGCGGTCGACTTTTGGCATAAGCGAGCACAGGCCGTTCGACAGCACTTCCGGCAGCATCGGAATCACGCGGCGCGGGAAATACACAGAATTGCCACGCTCACGCGCCTCCAGATCGATAACATCGCCGTGCTGGACATAGTGGCTTACGTCGGCGATGGCCACCCAGAGTTTGAATCCCTTGCCGCGTCGCTCGCAGTACACCGCGTCGTCGAAATCTTTCGCCGTTTCGCCGTCGATCGTCACCATCGGAAGGTTACGCAGGTCTTCGCGCCCCTTGCGGTCCCTGTCGGTCACCCCGGGCGGAAACTTTGTCGCGGCTTTTTCAACCTCGGCGGAAAATTCATGCGGCAGATCATGCTTTCTCAGCGCGATCTCGATTTCCATCCCGGGATCGGCATAGTTGCCCAGCACTTCGACGATGCGTCCGACCGGTTGCGAGTGGCGCTGCGGCTGCTCGATGATTTCGACGATCACGACCTGGCCTGGCTTGGCGCCGCCGTTGGCATCGGCCGGAATCAGGATGTCCTGGCTAATGCGGCGGTCCTCCGGCGCCACGACGCCGATGCCATGCTCGTTCAGGAAACGGCCGACCACCTTTACATTGGCGCGCTCGATGACTTCGACGATATGCCCCTCGCGCCGGCCGCGCGCATTGATGCCGCCCTCGCGGGCGACCACGCGGTCGCCGTGCAACACTTTGGACATTTCGCCGGGATGCAGGAACAGGTCTTCGCCTTCGCCGTCACGCACCAGGAAGCCGAAGCCGTCGGGATGGCCCTGCACCCTGCCTTTGATCAGGTCGAGCTTGTCGACCACGCAGATCGCATTCTTGCGATTGCGCATGATCTGGCCGTCGCGTTCCATCGCGCCAAGGCGGCGCTCGAAGGTTTCGGTTTCGTGCGTTGCGATGGAGAGCAGTTGCGCCAGTTCGTCCGCCGACACCGGCACGCCCTGCTCCAGCAGGACGTCGAGAATGTGTTCGCGGCTGGGCAGCGGATGTTCGTAACGCGAACGCTCGCGTTCGAGGAAGGGATCACGCCCGCGGATATCCGCAGTGCGACCGCGCGCGGCGGTCTTGCCGCCTGCGGGTTTGGAAGTTTTCTTGGTGGTTTTCATTCAGGCAATCGGTTGGAATCAAGCTGCGCTTCGTTGACAAAGCAGCGCTTTTTCATTACATTTTGCGCCCTTCCGTGCCGAGATGGCGGAATTGGTAGACGCACCAGGTTCAGGTCCTGGCGGTGGCAACACTGTGGAGGTTCGAGTCCTCTTCTCGGCACCATGTCGGAAATCCAGAACGTCCCAGTAAGTCCATATCCTACCCTATCTTCATAGGGGAAACCGAAAGAATAAGGCTTCAAGCCGACCCAAAACATCCTTTGACATCCCACTAAACCGGGGGTATTTTTGGGGGTATCGAAGCTGGTGATTGGGGGTACTGTCCGGCGGCAGCGGGGGTACCTCCATCTGGTGGGGGTATCTGGGATGCTACTTTCAGACGTGCAGATTCGCAATGCTAAGCCCTCCTCTAAACCGTACAAATTAGCCGACGGTGGAGGATTGTATGTGCTGGTGAAACCGGACGGCGCCAAGTATTGGCGCTTGAAATATCGTTTCGCCGGCAAAGAAAAGTTGCTGGCCCTTGGCGTGTATCCGCTAGTTCGCGCGACGGCTGCACGTACGGCGCGAGATGAAGCCAAGCGCAGACTTGCCGATGGACACGATCCTTCGCACGCGCGCAGAGAGGACAAGCGAGCGGCGCAGATCTCCGCTGGAAATACGTTCGAAATCGTCGCGCGAGAATGGGTTGAACAGCAACGTAACCGCTGGACTCCCAACCATGCTGGCCGGGTACTCGATTCACTCGTGGC
>JAYVMZ010000205.1:0-2904 GCA_043758735.1 Betaproteobacteria bacterium | reverse complement strand
CTGCCGGCGCCACAAGCGGTTCTACGGCAGCAGCAGGCGCTTCGGCCTCCTTGGTCGGCTTGCGCTTGCGCTGTTGCTTCTGCGCAGCCTCGGCAGTTTGCAGGGCAATCAATTCCGCCTGCTTGCGCGCCTCTTCCTCCCGCAGCGCCGTTTGTTCCGCGCCGACGCCAATAGGCGGCCGTGGCAATGGTGGCGAAGAAGGCGGCGGAACTTCCGCTTCCGGAGCTACGCTTTCTACCGACTCTGACGTGGCATCGCGTTTGACCAGCACGCGTTTCTTCTTGACTTCCACCTGAATCGTGCGCGCCTTGCCGGTACTGTCCGACTTCTTGATCTCGGTGGTCTGGCGCCGCGTCAGCGTAATCTTGTTTTTTGTATCCTTGGCACCGTGAACCCGGCGCAAATAATCCAGCAACTGAGTCTTGTCGTGCTCAGTGAGAACGGTGTCATCAGCAAGCGCCTTGCCGATTCCGGCGGCTTGTAATTGTTCGAGGAGCATCGCAGATGCTAACCCCAATTCCTTGGCAAACTGCGCGACGTTCATTTGCGCCATAAGTTTAGTTACCCCTGACTCGCTGCAAACCACGGTGCACGCGCCGTCATGATCAATTGTTTGGCGCGCTCCGCGTCAATTCCGGTCAATTCGACTAGATCATCCACTGCGAGATCGGCAAGCTCTTCCTGCGTTGTGACACCTTTGGCCGCCAGCACACGCGCCGTTTCGTTGTCCATGCCATCGAGCGTCAGCAAGTCGCTCGCTACGTTCTCGACGTGCTCTTCGCTGGCAATTGCCTCCACCAGCAATGCATTGCGGGCCCGGCTGCGCAGTTCATTGACCGTATCCTCATCAAAGGACTCGATCTCCAGCATCTCGTTAAGGGGCACGTACGCAACTTCTTCGAGGGTGCTGAATCCTTCCTGGATAAGAATGTTGGCCACTTCTTCGTCCACGTCCAGCCGTTCCATGAATACCTTGCGGACGACGGTGCCTTCCTCATCGTTCTTTTTCTGGGACTCTTCTTCCGTCATTATGTTGAGTTCCCATTGCGTCAGCTCGCTTGCCAGGCGCACATTCTGTCCATTCCGGCCGATTGCCTGGGCAAGGTTTTCTTCGTCGACCACGACGTCCATGCTGTGCGATTCTTCGTCGACGGTAATCTTGCTGACTTCCGCCGGGGCCAACGCATTAATCACGAACTGGGCGGGATCCGGTGACCACAAAATGATGTCGACACGCTCGCCGGCAAGTTCGGCGGTGACCGCCTGAACGCGGGAGCCGCGCATGCCCACGCATGTTCCGATCGGATCGATGCGCTGGTCATTCGACTTCACGGCGATTTTCGCGCGCGAACCGGGATCGCGGGCCGCGGCCTTGATCTCCAAAAGTCCCTCTTCGATTTCCGGCACTTCCATTTCGAAAAGCTTGATCAGGAACTCGGGAACGGTGCGCGACAAAATCAGCTGCGGTCCGCGATTGTTGCGATCCACTTTCAGCAGAAACGCGCGAACACGATCGCCTATGCGAAGGTTTTCCTTGGGGATCATCTGATCCTTCGGCAATGCTGCTTCGATGCGGCCCGATTCGATAATAGCGTTGCCGCGCTCCATACGCTTGATGGCGCCCGTCACGATGAATTCTTCGCGCTGCAAGAAATCATTCAGGATTTGTTCGCGCTCGGCATCGCGAATCTTCTGCAGGATGACCTGTTTTGCCGTCTGCGCGCCGATCCGCCCGAACTCGACGGGCTCCAGTGGCTCTTCGACAAATTCGCCAACCTGCTTGTCAATCTTTTGCTCGATGGCGTCCGTCAGCGCAATTTGCTGGGGAGGAAGTTCGTGCTCCTCATCGACAACGATCTGCCAGCGCCGGAAGGATTTGTATTCGCCCGTTTCGCGATCAATCTCGACTCGCACATCCACGTCGTCCTTGAAGCGCTTTTTGGTGGCGGAAGCCAAAGCGAGCTCCAGCGCGGCGAACACGATGTCCTTTTCGACATTCTTTTCGCGGGCAAGGGCATCGACCAGCATCAACAACTCGCGGCTCATTCCTGATTTCTCCAGTCAAATGTTCGGGACCAGTCGTGTCTTGTCGATGTCGGTGAACGCGATCGACACCAGCTCACCGTCGACATCCAGTTCAATTCCGGCCTCTCCGACTTTCTGCAATTTTCCGACGAATCGCCGTCTTCCGTTCAATGGCAGGCGCGCTTTCACCTGCACGCGCTCGCCAACAAATCTCGCATAGTCCTGCGGGCGTTTCAGAGGCCTGTCCAATCCCGGCGACGAAACCTCCAGCCTGTCGTAGTCCACACCCTCCACCGCCAGCAATCGAGTCAATTGGTTGCTGACCGTCGCGCAATCCTCGACACCGATTCCGCCATCTTTATCGATGAAAATACGCATCAGCCTGCCTCTGTTGGCAAGCTCCAGGTCGACGAGTTCATACCCCATCGCCCCCACCGTTTTTTCCAATAATGCCGTTAAGTCCACGAATCGTTTCTACAAACAAAAAATGGGCTCTCGGCCCAGTCTTGTTCTTCAATCCGTTATTTTAGCAAATTTCCTTTTTAAATCCAAGACTCTGAGGGTGAGACATTTGAGTGTCCCGGATGACGTCCTCCATTGATTAAAGGCGATTCTCCTGGAGAAAAGAAGGAAAGGCTGGTGACTTGGGGGAGTATAGGATTAATAAAGCTTGGCGAGTTCAGGTTCTCTGAAGGCGTGTTTGCATACCTCAATTCGGTCACCTGTCTAGCCCGTCAAATAAAAAAGCCCACCCCTTGATGGGATGGGCTTTTTCATTTGGGGCGCCTGGCGGTGACCTACTTTCGCGCGGGCAATCCGCACTATCATCGGCGCAGAGTCGTTTCACCGTCCTGTTCGGGATGGGAAGGCGTGGGTCCA